>JANOJW010000437.1:0-7151 GCA_031418955.1 Hyphomicrobiales bacterium
ACGACGCCGACCTCGACCTCGAAGCGTCGCGCCTCGACCTGCAAAAGCTGTACACCACGCTGCTTTGGAAAGAGATTGCGATTCAGGACGACCCGAAAGCCAGCTATGCTCCCGCTCGGTCATGGAGCCCCCTCAAATCGGCGCTCAACGTTTATTTCCGAGACAAGCTGAAGCTGACCAACCCGCCACTCTATGCCATCATTTGCAACGACCTGCTGCAGGGCGCATCGAGTTCGCTGCGTCCAGTCGTTGCCCAGGCCCTGAAGGCCTATCGAGCCGTCCGTAACAAGGAGAATGCGCGCAAGGCTCAGTCGCTCCGCTCCGAGCTGCTGTTCGAACTCCTCGACACTTATACTTATCCGGAGGACACGGCTCTGCTCACCATCCGAGGTAAGGCGCCGAGGCGATACGCACTGTCCCCAGCCTACATTCCGTTCGACAGCGAACTCGAACGAGAATTCGCCGAGCATCTTGACCGCCAGACCACTATCGACTGGTGGTTCAAGAACGGCGACAGCGCCCACTACGATCTCGGCATCCCTTACACCGACACCGCCGGCATCGAACATGTCTTCTACCCTGATTTCATCGTGCGTCAGGGCCGACGAATCGCCATTCTCGACACCAAGTCCGGGCTCGTCGCCCAGGACGCCAAAGCAAAAGCCGAGGCGCTGCAGCGCTATATCAAAACGACCAAATCCAAGCTCGATTTGTGGGGCGGTATCGTCGTGCCGTCAGGCGGACTATGGAAAATCAACGACAACAAAGCCTATCAGTATGATCAGAATGTTCTCGATGACTGGCGCAACTTGGCTTTTTGAGATCAATGAGGGACAACAGTCGATGCCAGTAAAGACGAACAGCGACGTCGCTCTTCGTCGGCCTTGGCATGCAGATCGTGCTTGCGCGATGACAGCGCGCGTTCAAGCGCGACACGCCGCGACCTGCGCGTCAGGCCTCAATGGTCGGCAATGTGGTGGCTCGAGGCCCGATGCTCAGTGCTTGTCGCAGACCGTCATGGAAGCCTTGTGCGTACATGCTGGCTTCAAGGGCCCGCGTCTCGCGCAATAACTCGACTTGATTGTTGATCATCTACGCAGTCTGACCCGCCCCGGCTTGTCGCAGACCGGACGATCCACTGTCGCTCGGATGTCGCACGCTCGATGGGTGGCGCTTCGTCGCGACTGGCCGCGACCATCAGTGATTCGTTGGAACGGCCGACTGGCCCGCGGATCGCAAGTGTGAGACCGTGCCGCGATGGCTCGTGAGTCGACACACTACGACAAGAAATCCTTACGGTTGGTCCAAGGGAAATCGGCCGACCTGGCAGAGCTTGCGCTCGATTGCGTTGCCATGGCGACAGCGTTCGGGGGAACCATCGACATCGGCATCGAGGATGATGTCGACGAGCCAAGCCCGACACAACGTGTCGACGCTGCGCTGCCCGAACGGATCAGGCGCCGCATCGCCGAGTTGACGGTCAACGTCAGTGTCACGACGGAGATCGTGACCGCCGACAACGGTGGCCAATTCATCGCGCTGCGGATTCCAAGATCGACGGCGCTGCCGTCGACGAGCGACGGCCGGTATCTGATCCGCGCGGGGGACAGTCGCTCGCCGGTGGTCGGAGACGATGTGCTGCGGCTCGCCAATGAGCGCGCCACCTTCCCGTGGGAAACACAGGTCGTCGTCGACGTTCCGTTTGACCAGGCCGATCGAGCCAAAGTCACCGGACTCGTCACTCGCCTCCGGCTTTCCGATCGCGTCAAGGCGACGGTGAAGGAAAAGACCGACGTCGAAATCCTGGACCACTATGCCCTGGGGCGCGACAGGTGCCTGACCAACCTCGGCGTCCTGTGTGTCGGCCGTCAAACTGATCGCAACCGGCTCGGCACGGCGCCCGTCGTTCAGGTCATCAAGTACGACGCCGACGGCAACAAGGTGAACAAACTCGTCTGGGACGACTATGCCCTGTCACCGATCGAGATGATCGAGGCCATCTGGACGGCAGTGCCTGAATTCAGGGAAACGTATGAGATCCCCGACGGGCTCCTGCGATCGAGTGTTCCGGCCTTCGACGAGCTGGTCGTGCGCGAGCTGCTCGTCAACGCTCTCGTTCACCGTCCCTACACGCAACGCGGGGACATCTTCCTCAACTTGCATCCGGATCGGTTGCAGATCGTCAATCCCGGGCGGTTGCCGATCGGCGTGAGCCCGCAGAACATTCTTCACACCACGGTTCGCCGCAACGACAACCTCGCGCGCATCTTCCATGATCTGAAGCTGATGGAGCGGGAAGGCAGTGGGTTCGACAAAATGTACGAGGTGCTGTTGTCCCAGGGACGACCGATCCCTGAACTGCGCGAGGGGGCCGATCGTGTCGAGGTGACGGTGCGACGCCGCATCATCTCCGCCAGGGCCATCGACATCATGGCAAAGGTCGATGCGGCCTATCAGCTCCGACAACGCGAGAAGATCTGTCTCGGTCTGCTCGCCCAGCATGAAGCCCTGACGGCGCGCCAACTCACCGACGCGCTCGAGTTGTCCGACGTCGACACACTGCATTCGTGGCTCGGTCGGCTCAGTGAGTTTGGACTGGTGCAGTCGGCGGGCAAGACGAAGTCGACCCGCTATTTCGTAACGCCCGCCCTCGTGCGAGACCTGCAGCTGCCGGCCACCACGACCCTGCAAACCATCGAGCCTCATCGTCTGCAGGCGTTGGTATTGGAAGACCTCCGACGCTACCCGGACTCCGCCATCAGCGAGATCCACGACCGCATCGGTGCCGAGATCGGTCAGCGGCGGGTGAAGCGCGCCATCGACAAACTGGTCAAAAACGGCCAGGTGACCGCGGCGGGCGATCGGCGCGCCCGGACGTATCGTCTCGCAGGTTGAGCGTTATCGACCGCGGCGCTCCCTATCCCGACCCGATGGTCGATAGACTGGTCGAACGGAGCCATCATGGCATTGATTTTACTCGATAAATTTATCGACCGCTGCGATGCGGACGGACGATAAGACCGGCACAATGGTGGATGATGGTTGGGCGTCCTGCGCTGTCCGGGGCCATCATGGATGGACACACTACTCGAGTTGAACTGGGCCGATGACCATGCCGAACGCGACGCATCCGGCAAGAGCCAAGCATCCCTACACTTATACAGTGCTGTGCTACCGACACGACGTCGCCATCGGCGAGCACGTCAATGTCGGCGTCCTCGTCTACTCCCGCGAAGCACGCTACCTCGACATCAGGCTGCGGGAAGATGATGCGCGCGTGGTTGCCTTCTTTCCTGACCTCGACCGTGCCGCCTTCCGCGATACGCTCGCGGTTGTCGCGCGGGGCATCGCAGCGCTTGCTGCGGACGCCGTCGCCGACACCACCTACGCTGACGCCGGTGCAGTCGGACGTGCCGTCGTTCCCGCCGATGATTCCGCATGGCAATGGTTGCCGACCGGTAGCGGCATCGCATCCGACATGCAGGCCACCACCGACCACCTCTATCGCCGGCTTGTCGTTCGATACGACAGCGCGAACTGTGGATAACGCGACCGGTCGCGGCCGGTCGCGCGTGCTATGATGTGCGTCTATGAACGACACACGCCGACCTGACGCGACAGGCCCCGACTACGAGTATTCCTTACCCATCGAGAGCGTGGCCGACCGCTATGCGGCCGCTGGCTTTCCCCGCACCATCAGAACCTTGCAACGCTACTGCGCGTCGGAGCACCTGGACGCCCAGAAGGTGGCGACGGCCTTGGGCGACAAGTACTATGTCGCGCCCTACTCGGTGACCCGACACCTCGCCCAGATTGCCGAGATGGCGCAGTTCTCCCCTGGTGCGACAAGCCACGACAAGCCACGACAGACCGCGACAGGACGGGGCAGGAGGCAACCGCGTGTCGCCCGGCAACAGAGCGGCTTTTGCTCATGCGACCAACCACGACGGCCGAATGTCGGGGCATGTCGCGACCGAGCCCGACAGTCAGCGACGAGACGATGTCGCTCCCCCTCGACCAGAGGCGGCAAGCCAGGACACGCCGCGACAAGGCGCGACCGACCCGGGATTGTCGCCGAAGTACGTCGAGCTGCTCGAACGTGAAAATGCCTTCTTGCGCGACCAGGTGAATATCAAGGATCAGCAGATCGGTGCGCTTCTCGAACGCGATAGGGAGACCAATTTCCTCGTGCAAGGGCTGCAACGCATGCTGGCGCCGCTGCTCGGCGCACCGCGCACCGACGAGACGCGCCAGAACGAGTCTGGCCGCGACCAGCCCCGACAATAGGCGCTCTCTGACTTTCCCCAGTGGGGGATGCAGGGACACGCCGATTGTGCTAGGCTTTGGCCATGACCAAGACCGAAGCCATCAGCACCATCACCGCGCAGCTCCCGGCACTCTCCGAGGAGCAATTGCAGGCTATCGCCGAGGCGACTGCGGCGTGGACGCAGCCCGCCGAGCCGTTCCAGTTCACGGCTGAGGAGAAGGCCGGCATCGAGCGCTCCTTCGACGACTTCAAGAACGGGCGGACGCTGACGCTCGATGAAGCCGAAGCCCGCACCAAGGCCTTTCTTGCGGCGCGTCGCGTCACGACATGAGATCGGTTCGATTCTCCATCACGGCCAATGACCAGCTGAACGAGCTGCTCGCGCAAGGGGAGCGTCACTACAGTGCCGCGCTGATCGATGAGAAGCGTCGTCTCGTCTACGTGGCCATCCGACGGTACATCGTGCCGTTCCCGGCTGCCCGCGTGCGCGATGTCGACTTCGGGCTCTATCTCTATCCCGTCGGCAAGACACCGTTCGTGCTCGTCTACGAATTCGACGACGTGGAAGTGCGCATTCATTTCGTGCTGCACAAGAGCACCGATCGCTTGGCGCTCGATCCGAACGACGTGCAGTGGTGACCTAAAAAAACTACGCCAGAAAACTTGACAGGTCGCAAATCATATATTGTGCGACGTTGTCGGCGTGTGCCCTTTTGCGGCTCTACAAAGCCCGACTTTGAAATACTGGAACCGACCACACCACACATTTGCAATCTGTCAACACGATGCCTTTCCAAGTGCGCGGCGGCATTCTCATTGCCTACCGCAGTCGCCGGCGTCGCCAAATTTGCTCGCACATAGTAAGATAGAGCGATGGCTTCGGCATCGCGAATATCGGACTGGGACATCGAGCACGGCTGGTATGCCGTTCCCCTGTTCGAGCAAAAACTCTCCCTGCCGGAGATCGCCTTCATGATGCAGGCCGACCAGCAATGGATTGCCCGCTACATCGCGCAATTCCTCGCCGATCCCGCTCTCAAGGCCGAGCTGATGCAGCGCGCTGCCCGTCGCTGGCCCCGCGAATTCAAGCAAGCGATCATCACCTACTGAGGTTTGATTGCGCCTCAACTCGTTACAGCGCGTCACTCTTCCCCATTCATTGTGATGAACCGCCAGCCTAGCCGGCGCGGTCGCGTGTCAAGGCATCACGGACATGTGTCGACATGTGCTTCCTCCAGCGCAGTGATCTCGCGCGTCAGCGGCCTTGACACCGCGAGCCGTCGCCCGGCTTTATGCTGATCATCGACAATGACGACGTGTGTCCCCGCGGGACATGGCGTGCGTGTCGCGAGTTATCCCCTGTTCGCGCGCGGCGCGCTTTGGTGCGGGAATTTGCGCGCGGTACAATCGAAGCAAACTCTATGGAGCACATCGCAACATCACTGGCGGCAATCGAGCAGAACATGAGGATCAACAGCGCCGATCCGATCGCCCGCTACGGCTTCACGCAGATCCCGAATTTCATCCTCCGGAACCCCGACATTTCCAGCGGCGCCAAGACCGTCTATTCCCTACTGTTGTCGTATGCCTGGACAAATAACCTCTGCTTTCCCGGCCAGGAACGGCTGGCCGAGCATGCTGGCTTGAGCAAGCGAACCGTGGTCACGTTGATGGCAGAGCTCGAGAGCGTCGGCCTCATCGAGGTGGAGCGCCGTGGCCTCGGCAAGACCAATCTCTATACGATGAACTTCGTCATCCGTTCGAAGAAGGCTCGCAAGTGATGCATATCCAGAAGTGCAAATTTTGCACTTCAAGAAGTGCAGGATGGTCATCACCGGCGATGCAGATTTTTCACTTCCTACTATATAAGAATACGCAGCTGAGAATATTCATATAAATAATACACAGCTATCAACTACAAGCCTTCAAAGGCCAGATTATCGAACCCCAAACGAACAAGCCGGACACTGGTGTGATCCGGTTGTCCGGTTGGGGTTTTGAGTGAACTAGAACGCATGGTAGAACATCAACACAGCAGAATATTCGAACGGAAATGAGCGCCAGAACTGGACATCAAAGCGGACATTTGACTGGTCAATCAAGAAATGTCCGGTTTGTGTTCTCGCGATTTTGCGAAATCGTGAAGAATTACAACGGATAAAGCATCCGCCCCCCTTGTCGGGCTCGCGCCCGACCCCGAGCCTTCATTCGGTCAACCTACGTGTATCGTGCTCCCTTGCGAGGTGCGCTCGAACACGGGTACGCAAAGCTAGACCGAACTGAAGGCGCTCGCGCTGCCCTAGCGAACATGTCCGATAGTCCGGTGGGGCTAGCAAACATGTCCGGTAGGGGCGCTCGGCTGAAGGCTCGGGGTCGGGCACTCGCAGCCGTTTCCACTCGGGGCAAGCCCTCGCGGACGTCTGCGGGCCGACAAGGGGGGCGGGGGTCTTTTGCGAAAGACACGTCGGTGAACACGAGGACGAGCGACGGCCGCCGCCTTCGCGATAGATGACGCGATCCGGCGCGGCATCGGAACTCGGCAGCGCCCGAGCACGAGCGAGAGCATGAGTGGGCGCTCGTGCGCGGTGGTTCCGCCAGGAGTGATGCGGAACCGATCGGCGACGCCCAGTTCTCTCCTGCTCCGCCAGAGCGAGCAGGTTCTTCGAGGTGCATCGCGCGGAGGCCGAAGGCCAAACTGGAATAGGCGCTGGAAGCGCCGCGGACAGTCCTGGAGACCTCCACTATGAACCTAAATCCTGCAGTTGGGCGTGATCGTCCGACGTCGGCGTGACGCCATTCCTCAACCACGGGTCGCATCATCCCACCGGCAACCGCGCCGGCGGCTTCAGCTCGCGCCCGCCCAGAAAAACGCGCAGCGCGTGGC
>JANOJW010000438.1:0-9974 GCA_031418955.1 Hyphomicrobiales bacterium
CACCCCAACCCTCTCCCCGCACGCGTGCAGTGTGCGGGGAGAGGGGGAAGTGATCACTCCGCCGCCTGCGCCTTGGCGGGGCGCAGCTTCTTGAGCACCGCGCCGCGCACGAACTCTGCCGTCATCGGCGTGCCGTCGTAGTTGAGCGTGGCGATCAGCTTCTCTTGCGGCACCTCGGCCTCGACCATCAGCAGTTGGCGCATCTGCGCGTCGCGGTTCTGCTCGATGACGAAGATGGTGTCGTGGGCGGCGCAGAAGTCTCGCACGTCCTGGTTGAACGGGAACGCCTTCAAGCGAAGCGTATTCACTTTCACGCCGTCGCGCTCCAGATAATCCATCGCCTCGCGCACCGCCGGCGTCGTCGCGCCGAAATAGATGAGGCCGACCTTGCCGGCCTTGTCGCGGAGCTGGATCTCCGGCTTCGGCACGATCGTCGCGGCGGTGTCGAACTTCCGACGGATGCGGTCGATGACGCGGGCGTGGATGCGGCCGTCTTCGGTGTAGCGGGCGTACTCGTCGTGGCTGGTGCCGCGGGTGAAGAACGAGCCCATGGTCGGGTGCGTGCCGGGCAGCGTGCGATAGGGGATCGCGTCGCCGTCGACGTCGAGGTAGCGGCCCCAGGGCTTGCCCTTCACCGCAGCGAACTCCTCGAGCGACTTGGCGTCGAGCACCTTGCCGCGGTCGGCGACCTTGGTGTCGTCCCAGGCGAACGGCTCGGTCACCCACTCGTTCATGCCGATGTCGAGGTCCGACATCACCATGACTGGTGTCTGCAGCCGCTCGGCGAGGTCGAAGGCCTCCGCACCCATGGTGAAGCACTCGGTCGGGTTCGCCGGGAACAGCAACACGTGCTTGGTGTCGCCATGCGAAGCATAGGCGCACGAGAGGATGTCGGGCTGGCCGGTGCGCGTCGGCATGCCGGTCGAGGGGCCGCCACGCTGGATGTTGAACAGCACGATCGGGATCTCGGCGAAGTAGGCGAGGCCCAGGAACTCGCTCATCAGCGAGATGCCGGGCCCTGAGGTCGCGGTGAACGAACGTGCGCCGTTCCAGGCGCCGCCGATCGCGACGCCGATCGCGGCGAGTTCGTCCTCGGCCTGCACGATGGCGTAGAGCTTCTTGCCGTCCTTGGCCGTGCGGAAGCGCTTGGCATGCGTCTCGAAGCCCTCGGCCAGCGAGGTCGACGGCGTGATCGGGTACCAGGCGCACACCGTCGCGCCCGCGTAGACCGCGCCGAGGCCGCCGGCCTCGTTGCCGGTGACCATGATCTTGCCCTTGGCGCCCTCGGCGTGGCGCACCTTGATCGGCAGCGGGCACTCGAAGTTCGCCTGCGCGTAGTCGCGCCCCATCCCGACCGCCTTCATGTTGGCCGAGACGAGCTTCTCCTTGCCCTTGAGCTGGGCGGCGACCGACTGTTCGATCACGCCCATGTCCATGTCGAGCAGCGCCGACAGCGCGCCGACGTAGACCATGTTCTTGAACAGCTGGCGCTGGCGGGGATCTTTCCACTCGCGCGCACAGATCTCGGCGATCGGCAGGCCCAGGATCGTAATGTCCGAGCGGCCCCAGATGCGCGGCATCGTCTCGTCATAGAGCAGCCACCCACCGGGCACGACCTCGGCGACGTCCTCCTTGTAGGTCTGCGGGTTCATCGCGACCATCAGGTCGATGCCGTCGCGCCGCGCGAGGTAGCCCGCTTCCGAGACGCGCACCTCGTACCAGGTCGGCAGACCCTGGATGTTCGAGGGGAAGATGTTCTTGGCCGACACCGGAATGCCCATCCGGAACAGCGTCTTGGCGAACATCGTGTTGGCCGAGGCCGAGCCCGAGCCGTTGACGGTCGCGAACTTGATGACGAAGTCGTTGATGCCTGACATTTCAGCTCTCGATTTGGCAAGTGCCCGCTGGCTCCGATGAGCGAGCGGCGGATCTTGGAGGGCAGACGTCGACTTATGTGTCGTCGAACTCGCGTTTGCGTGACGTATGGCGGATATTGACGATGACGATTTCGCTCTCTTGCTCATCGACAAACTTGCGCATGCTCGGCGATTTTTGTCGCCTCCCCAGATGTGGAAACTCTGCAAGCCGGTCGATCGTACTCCTGATTTGGCTGCCAACCTTCGTCGCCGATCGAGGGCTGCGGCGTGCGAGGTAATCGCCAATCGCCTCGATATCGGCCCTCGCCCGTGCCGTGTAGCTGACCTTCATTTGTTAAACCGACGGAAGGCGGCTTCGACCTCCTCAGGTGTGGCAAAGCGCCCGGCTTGGGCATCGGCTAAGCCTTCGAGAACGGACGGCAGGTCCGCGGGATCGATATCCTCCGGCGGCTCATCATTCTCCAAGCTTGCCAGCCCGAGCATCGTGCGCGCGATCGCATCCTGTTCAGCTGGCGGAAGCTCGCGAACCGCCTCGATTGCCTTCTCCAGTAGCTTGGTCATAGTCGACCTTGACTCCAATCTCTGGAATGAGGGTGGCATTCACCGAATATACGCGTTGTGATGCGTGAGGCAGGCCTTCGAGGCCTGCGGCTCGGTGTAGAAGTACTTCTGCATGTCCCAGGCGCCGGTCGGGCAGCGCTCGGCGCACAGGCCGCAATGCAGGCACACGTCCTCGTCCTTGGCCATGATGCGGCCGGTCTGGCCGGGCTGCGTCATCGGCGCGGAGACATAGATGTCCTGCGTCATGTTGAGGGCGGGCACGCGGAGCTGTTTCCGGAGCGCATCCTCGCTGTCGTTGTCGATGAAGTTGATGCAGTCGACAGGGCAGATGTCCATGCACGCGTCGCACTCGATGCACAGGTTCGCCGCGAATATCGTCTGCACGTCGCAGTTGAGGCAGCGCTCCACCTCTTTCATGGCAAGCTTGTCGTCGTAGCCAAGCTCAACCTCGATCTTGAGGTTGCGGATCGACGTCGCCTTGTCGGCGTGCGGGACATGGGTGCGGGCACCGGCATGATAGTCGTTCGAGTAGGCCCACTCGTGAATACCCATTTTCTGCGAGACGAGCGTGGCTCCGGGAGCGGGGCGCTCGGTGATCGTGCGGCCGTGGCAGAAGGCGTCGATCGAGATCGCCGCCTGATGGCCGTGGGCGACCGCCCAGATGATGTTCTCGGGGCCCCAGGCCGCGTCGCCGCCGAAGAACACGCCGGGGCGCGTCGACATGAAGGTGATCCGGTCGACCTTCGGCATGTCCCACTCGCCGAATTCGAGGCCGATGTCGCGCTCGATCCAGGGGAAGGAGTTGTCCTGGCCGATCGCCATCAGCACGTCGTCGCAGTCGATGGTGATAAGCTCGCCCGAGGGCTTCAGCTGCGGGCGGCCTTTGGCGTCGGCTCCCGACACCACCATCTTCTCGAATACCACGCCCGCCAGCTTGCCGTCCTTGATCACGAACGACTTCGGCGCGTGGTTGTCGAGGATCGGGATGCCCTCGTAGACGGCGTCCTTGATCTCCCAGTCGGAGGCCTTCATCACCTTGCGCGGCGAGCGCACCGTAACGGTCACCGCCTCGGCGCCGAGCCGAAGCGCCGTCCGGCAGCAGTCCATCGCCGTGTTGCCGCCGCCAATCACCACCACCTTCTTTCCGATCTTGGTGATGTGGCCGAAGGCGACCGAGGTCAGGAAATCGATGCCGATATGGATGTTCTTGTCGGCTTCCTTGCGACCGGGCACCTCGAGGTCCTTGCCGCGCGGCGCGCCGGTGCCGACGAACACGGCGTCATAGCCCTCGTCGATAACCTTCTTCAGGCTGGTGATTGTGCCAGCCTTGCCGAAGCGCGTCTCGACACCGAACTTCAGGATCAGCTCCACCTCCTCGTCGAGCACCTGCTCGGGCAGCCGGAACGAGGGAATGTTGGTGCGCATAAGGCCGCCGCCCTTCGGATCCTTCTCGTAGAGGACGCACGTATAGCCAAGTGGCAACAGGTCGCGGGCGACGGTGAGTGAGGCGGGGCCGGCGCCGAGCAGAGCGACGCGCTTGCCGTTCTTCTTTGCCGGAATGTCCGGCAAGAACATGTCGATCTCGCCCTTGTAGTCGGCGGCGACCCGCTTCAGTCGGCAGATGGCGACCGGCTCGGCGTTCTTCTGCGTCGGATCCTTGGCAGTGACCTCGTCGCTGGTCTGGATGCGGCCGCGGCGGCAGGCCGGCTCACAGGGGCGGTCGCAGACCCGGCCGAGGATACCCGGGAACACGTTCGATTCCCAGTTCAGCATATAGGCTGCCGCATACCGCCCTTGCGCGATCAGCCGGATGTATTCGGGCACCGGCGTGTGCGTGGGGCAGGCCCATTGGCAGTCTACAACCTTATGAAAATACTTCGGATTGTTGATATCCGTGGGGGTCATTCGCCCCCGCGCCCGCGCCGCGATTTCGCTCGCCTGCATCGACCTTGTGTCCCTGGACGTTTCGCCTCCGGTGGGCGCATCCTAGCCGATCAGGGCGTGAAGCCCCAACCACCAGAACGCACTATCGTGGATTTGTCCCCACCTCGGAGCTGTCGCTCTCTCGTGTCCACCGGGGCCATCTTCTAAGGCCAATCCATGCCGCGTGTAAATACCAAGCGCGGGGGCAGCAACGTGATTGGTGCAGGGCTCAGGTGGGGCCGCCTTGTCGCGGGGTGGCTGAGAGGTGTCCTTTGTCCTGCGCGACGTGGCAACCGAGAATAGGCCGTTTGGCCGCCTTGAAGCCATTCGACGCATACGATACGAAGGGATCGTCACGCTTGACCGTGCAGGGGAGCAGCATGAGCATCGACACGTCCGACGGCCACAAGGCCATGGATTACCGCGAGCACATCCGCACCTACGACGGCTTTCTGAAGGGTTCCGTCGTGCTGGTCGTGCTTGTCGCGCTGATCCTGCTCGGCATGCTGGTGTTCCTGGTCTGAACGACCCACCGAAGCTGAGATCGCCTGTCAGCCCTTGCGGTGTGGCAAGGCCGCAACATCACAGCGTCGGGCCACCGACCAGCCGACTTTCCGCAACGACAGGAGTTGAGGGATGGTGACCATCGCCGTCACACCGGAGGATGCGCCCGAGACTCGGGTCGCGGTCACCCCCGAAGCCGCGAAAAAGCTGAAAAGCCTGGGCTGCGACGTCCGGATCACGGCCGGCGCCGGGATGAAGTCGCGGTTCCTGGACGACGCCTACATGGCGGCCGGCGCGACCGTGGTTGCCACAGCCGCCGACGCGCTGTCGGGGGCAGATATCCTGCTCAAGGTGCGCCGTCCCTCGGCCGAGGAAGTCTCTAAGCTGAAGCAGGGCGCCATGGTAATCGCCATGCTCTCGCCCTACGACGATCCGCCGGGGCTCGCGAAGTTGGCAGGCGGCGGCGTGTCGCTGTTTGCGATGGAGTTCATGCCGCGCATCACCCGCGCGCAGTCGATGGACGTGCTGTCGAGCCAGGCCAATCTCGCCGGCTACAAGGCCGTGATCGATGCCGCCGCCCTGTTCGAGCAGGCGATGCCGATGATGATGACGGCGGCGGGAACGGTGCCGGCGGGCAAGGTGTTCATCATGGGTGTCGGGGTCGCTGGACTGCAAGCGATCGCTACGGCGCGCCGCCTGGGCGCCATCGTGTCGGCGACCGACGTGCGTCCAGCGACGAAGGAGCAGGTGGCCTCGCTCGGCGCCAAGTTCATCGCGGTCGAGGACGACGAGTTCAAGCAGGCGCAGACGGCCACCGGCTACGCCAAGCCGATGTCGGAGGCCTACCAGATGAAGCAGGCCGAACTCGTCGCATCGCACATCAGGAATCAGGACATCGTCATCACGACGGCCTTGATCCCGGGCCGGCCGGCGCCTCGTCTGATCAGCCGCGAGATGGTGGACTCGATGCGGCCCGGCGCGGTGATCGTCGATCTGGCGGCCGAGCGCGGCGGCAACTGCGAGATGACGCAGGCGGGTAAGCTGCTCGAGTATCGGGGTGTGCGCATCTACGGGCCCGTCAACCTGGCGATGAGCGTTCCGGTCAACGCGTCGGCGCTTTATGCCAAGAACCTCGTCACCTTCCTCGAGACGATGCTCGACAAGACGGACAAGACGCTGAAGATCAATTGGGACGACGAGATCATCAAGGGCACGCTGGTCGCCCGGGACGGGCGTGTTGTGCATCAGAGCCTGCTGCCCAAGGAGGCCGCCGAATGAACCGCGCCCTGCAAGCCCTCGCGCTACCGACCCTCGTCGTAACGTTCGCCGCGCTCACCGGATCTGAGGCGCTGGCGGCAGGCGGCGAGGTGAGCCCGTTTGTCTATCAGCTGATGGTGTTCGTGGTCGCAATCTTCGTCGGCTACTACGTGGTGTGGTCGGTGACGCCGGCGCTGCACACACCGTTGATGAGTGTCACCAACGCCATCTCTTCGGTGATCGTCGTGGGCGCGCTGCTGGCGACGGGCGTCGCGCTCGTCACCTCGGGCTCGATGCTGGCGAAGATCTTCGGCTTTCTGGCGCTGGTGATGGCGTCGATCAACATTTTCGGCGGCTTTATGGTCACCAGCCGCATGCTGGCGATGTACAAGAGGAAAGAGAAGAAGTGACGTGAAGGGCGGCAGTCGGCATACGGCAATCGGCAGTCGAGAATGGTTGATCCGGTCATCAGGTCCTATCGGGATCTCAGAGTTTGGCGCGAGGCGATGGAGCTTGTCGGTCAGTGTTATCGGCACGCGGCATCGTGGCCGAAGGATGAGCTGTACGGATTAACGTCTCAATTGCGCCGAGCCGCCGTCTCCGTCGCCGCTAACATCGCCGAAGGATACGGGCGTGACTATACCGGCGACTATATTCGTCACTTGAAGATCGCTCAGGGTTCGCTGAAGGAAGTCGAAACGCTATTGCTGGTCGCAGAAAAAGTCGAGATCACGTCCCCCGGAAATTCGGCTGGGTTACTTGCTCAGTCTGATGCCGTCGGTCGCATGCTCAATGGACTGATACGCTCACTCGAAAAGGAGAACGGTTGAAGCAGAGGACGTCGATTGCCGACTGCCGACTGCCGATTGCCGTTTGCACACATGTCCGCCAACATCGTCGCGTTGCTCTATCTTACATCCGGCGTGCTGTTCATTCAGGCGCTGCGCGGCCTGTCGAACCCGGAAACGTCTCGCCAGGGCAACAATCTCGGCATTGCCGGCATGGGGATAGCCATTGTCACGACGCTGTTCCAGATCGGCCGGCTCGAGGACGGCCTCACCTGGGCGCTGATCGCGGGCGGCCTGGGGCTCGGCGCCATCATCGGCGGCCTGACGGCGAAGAAAATCGCCATGACGGCGATGCCGGAGCTGGTGGCAGCGTTCCACTCGCTCGTCGGCTTGGCGGCGGTGTTCGTGGCGGCCGGCGCCGTCTACGCGCCGGAGGCCTTCGCGATCGGCAAGGTCGGCGCCATCGCACCCGCGAGCCTGCTCGAGATGGCGCTCGGCGTCGCCATCGGCGCAGTTACTTTCACGGGCTCGGTGATCGCCTTCGCCAAGCTGTCGGGCCGCATGTCGGGGAAGCCAATCATTCTACCGGCCCGCCATGCGATCAACCTCCTGCTCGGTGCGACGATCGTCGTGCTGGTCTGGTTCTTCTGCTTTTCGGGCGGCGATCCGAAGTTGTTCTGGGCAATTACGATCGCCGCGCTCTTGCTCGGCATCCTGATCATCATCCCGATCGGCGGCGCCGACATGCCGGTGGTCGTGTCGATGCTGAACTCCTACTCGGGCTGGGCTGCCGCGGGCATCGGCTTCACGCTCGGCAACATCGCGCTGATCATCACGGGTGCGCTGGTCGGCTCGTCGGGCGCGATCCTCTCCTACATCATGTGCAAGGGCATGAACCGCGCGTTCCTCTCGGTGATCGCGGGCGGCTTCGGCGGGGAGACGGCAGGACCCGCGGGCGAGAAGGGCGAGCAGAAACCCGTCAAGCTCGGCGCGGCGGAGGATGCGGCCTACATCCTGAAGAACGCCTCGAAGGTGATCATCGTGCCGGGCTACGGAATGGCGGTGGCGCAGGCGCAGCACGCTCTGCGCGAGATGGCCGACAACCTGAAGAAGGCCGGCGTCGAGGTGAAGTACGCGATCCACCCGGTCGCGGGCCGCATGCCGGGACACATGAACGTGCTGCTCGCCGAAGCCAACGTACCCTACGACGAGGTGTTCGAACTCGACGCCATCAACTCGGAGTTCTCGCAGACGGACGCCGTCTACGTCATCGGCGCCAACGACGTGGTCAATCAGGCGGCCGAAGAGGACAAGTCGTCGCCGATCTACGGCATGCCGGTGCTGCAGGTGTGGAAAGCCGGCACGGTGCTGTTCAACAAGCGGTCGCTGGCCTCGGGCTATGCCGGCATCGACAATTCGGTGTTCTATCGCGACAACACGGTGATGGTGCTCGGCGACGCCAAGAAGATGACCGAGGGCATCGCCAAGGCGGTCAGCGGCGGCCATTGAGTGTCTCGCAGCGCCGAAGCGGCGGCCACACTGCTGCCGTTGCGACGAGCCGATCGGTTGTGATGGCCCTGTCGCCTGATCTTTGGCAGCGGATATCGGGCCTGTGGCATCTGCTCTTGGCTCGAGCGGCCAGATCTTGGCTCGAGCGGCCAGACCCGCTCAACCTAGAAAAAGCTGGCAACCGTTGCGCTGGCCGGACCGTCTCGAATCAGGCATCGCTTGAAGCTTCTGCTTTGGCCCGCGCGGGGCCCGTGCTTTGGAGCAACCGATGCTCAATATCGGATTGGCCGTGGTCTGTGCGGCGATCGCGTGGTGGCTCGCGTTCAAGCGCACGGTGGTGCTGGCGGATCCCGATCCCCTTGGCTTCTCGCTTTGGCAGGTGCGCATCGTGCTGATCGGCGCCGGCTTCATCGCCTGTCTGGCCGTCGCGCGTTATCTGACCTACCGGCCAGGGCGCGGCCTGCGCATCGGCCTCGCCAATTTCATGGTGCTGTCGGCGGTGCTGGTGGCCTTCTTCATTGCCGTGTTCTTCGTCAAGAACGGCGGCGACCTTTCAGACGTCGCGGGCATGCAGGGCTATCTGCTCAAGGTGCTCGCCGTGTACTGGCCGGCCGCGTTCGTGTCGTTTGCGGCGTTCCTGTCGTGCGAGATGCTGCTGGCTCGGCTCTGAGGGCCGGTTTTAAGCTCCGGCAGAGCACAGATGTGGCACTGCAGCAACGAGACCGCATTTTCGATGCCGACCCCATGGCGCAGGCCATTTGGTTGGGGCTAAGTCTCTACCGGCGCTTGTCGCTGGGGCGGGGCGGGCCTAAGGCTTCCTCGAAGGAAGCTGTTCGAGTTCAGGGAACGAGGGAACTCGCCATGATGGCACGCGGAATGATTGCAGCGGCGCTTTGTGCGTCGTTGATGACGCTCGGCGGATGCGCCGGTGACGGTCTGCTCGGCGGGGGGCCAACTACGGCAGCACTGCCCGAGAAACCGAAGGTCAATCCGGCCTGCGTCAGCCTCGCCTCGCAGATCGACGGGTTGCGCAAAGAGGGCGTGGCGGATCGCGTGGCTGCGGCCTCGCAGGGCAAGGGCGCGACCGTCACGATGAAGCGGGAGTCGCTCGCCAAGGTCGCCGAGCTCAACAAGGCCAACGCCGACTTTCAGGCCAAGTGCGGCACGGTGGCGCCATCGAACATCACCGCTCAGCCAGCGGCTCCAGCGCAGCCCGCCGTGACGCCCGCAGCGGCGGCTAAAGCCGTGAAAGCCGTATCGTCGACGCCTGCCGCGACCAAGTCGGCGGCCGTCGCCGTTCCGAAGGCGACCGCCGTGGCGCCGGCAGCAGCGGCCGTGGCCAAGGACGCCGTCGAGGCGGTGAAGCCAAAATCCGAATAACGCGGGGTTCGAACGCGGGAGATGAGCATGACGACGACCACAATGATGCGGACTGCTGTGGCGTGTGTGACGGCGGCGCTGCTTGCAGGCTGCGCGGCACAGAGCGCGCCTGGCGGCGATCCGGGCGCGCGCCCGCTGCCGCCCGCACCGACTGGCACGTGTGGCCGGGCGGCAG
>JANOJW010000439.1:0-14236 GCA_031418955.1 Hyphomicrobiales bacterium
CGGCGTCGAAGCCGATCGAGGGACCCTGCCAAAACACCTTCTGGCTGCCCGCATCGCGCGTGTAGAGGACTCCCTCGCCGTAGCGCAGGCCGGCCACGAAGGCGCCGCCGATGTCTTCGCCCAGGATGTAGCCGTTCGGGCGGCCCTGCTTCTTGAAGGCATACTCGATGACGCTGGCGAGGCCCTGGCTCAGCGAGCCGAAGAAGTTGTGGCCCGCATCGCGGATCTCGCCTGCTGAGAAACTGCCTTCGCGCCGTTCGGAATCGGCCCGGCGGGGCGGCGGTGGCGACTCGTACTGAGGCGTAGGCCCACGGTCATACGCCGGTTGTCGATCATAAGCGGGAGCGCGGTCGTAAGGCGCCGCGCCATACGGTGCTTGGGGGGGCGGCGGTGGCGCACGATAAGCGTCGTCTCGACCGGAAGCCTGGCGATCGTACGTCGAGCGCGGCGGCGGATCCCCGTAGTTTGGAGCCGCCTCGCGCGGGGCCGGCGCGCCCCAGTTCGACGGCGGCGGCTGGGTGTCCCAGTCGCGGCGCTGCTCGTCATAGGGGGTGATCGGGCGGGGCGCCTCGTCGCGCGCCCACGGCAGGCGCTCCTGCGCGATGGCGGGCGGTGCGGCAACGAGCAAGGGGGCCGCAATCACGAGCCCCGCCAGACGGTACATCCAAGACCACGACAGCGACATGCTCGCACCTTCAGGTGTCGTTCAAATGGGTTCGCCACTGCGCGCCGTGAAGGCGATCAGCGTTAGCTAATCCTTTACGGAAAGTGTTACCAAAGCGTGGCTGAGCCGCGCGCAACCGCGGCGAAATCAAGGCCTTGTCGAGGTTTGATCGAGAACCGCCCCATTCCCCGGTCTGAGCAAGATGTCCGGCCGCATTCAACGAGATGGGGAATGTTCTGAGTGCCGCCGCTTGGCACACGATCGGCCCAGAATGCCGCTACAAATCAGTGGGGTCACACTTTCAGCCGGGAACAAGAACCGAGCGGCGGCCGAACGCGATGAAGTGGCGGCTCTTGTAGCCGTCCGCCGTTTTGCCGTAGCGCAACGGCCGACCCTCGAGGTCGACCACGCCGCCACCAGCCGCCTCGAGCACGGCATGACCCGCCGCAATATCCCATTCCATGGTCGGCCCGAGCCGGGGATAGAGGTCGGCGTCGCCCCGCGCGAGCAGGCAGAATTTCAGCGACGACCCGGCATCCCGGCGATCCTTCACGGCAAACCGCGCCAGCACGACCTCGGTCTCGGGCGTCAGGTGCGAGCGGCTGGCGACGGCCGCGATGCCGTCGTGAGCGGGCTCCCGCGTCGCCACATCGCTGAAACCGGTGTCGGCGAGCGTGCGAGCGGGGCTGTCGGGCGCAATCCTGGCAAAGCCGCAACGTTTGGCTCCGAGCGTCACGTAAAGCTCATTGATCGCCGGGGCATAGACGATGCCGAACCGCGGCGCGCCATCGACGATCAGCGCCACGTTGACCGTAAACTCTCCACGCTTGTTGATGAACTCGCGCGTGCCATCCAGCGGATCGACGAGGAAGAACGCGCGGCCGATGGTCGGCACCCGGCCCTCCGCAACGGACTCCTCGGCGATGACGGGCACGCCCGGCGCGTAGGCGGCGAGCCCGGCGAGCAGGATCGCCTCGGCCTCCCGGTCGGCGGCGGTCACGGGTGAATCGTCGGCCTTGGATTCGACCGCGACGCCGCCATGATAGTAGCGCATCTCGACGGCGCCGGCGTCGAGCACTGGCCGCAACAGCGCCTGCGCGAGCACCTGATGGTCAAAGGCATCCGGATCGAAGGGCATAGGCAAGGCTCGCGTTCGAGGCCGCCTGTCCGGGCAGCGCGCAACCGGCTCGCCTGCGCTGCACAAACGACGCCGAAGTTGTGTTCCATATCAGCCACTTGGCGAGAGAATCGAGCGCCATGGCTTCCCACTCGGAGAGGCATGCGTGTATCAGAGTGTCGGCGCGTGGCGCAAGCTGAGGCCGATTCGGTCCGGTAGCGCGAATAGCTTATGCCGTTCACTCCCTTTCTGCAGGCCCCGCGAACCCTGTCACGGGCAAAGCCGCCATGGACGCAAAGAGGCCACCCGAGTGGCCGAGGAGACGACGCATGAGCCAGACCGCCGCTACCACCACCGCTGCAATAGCCCGCCCGACCGATCTCGAACTCGCCGCCCTGATCTCGAGCAAAATCTGCCACGACGTGATCAACCCCGTCGGCGCGATCTACAACGGCCTCGAGGTGCTGAACGAGGACGAGGACGCCCAATCGCGCAATTCCACGCTCGAAGTGATCCGCAACGTCACGATGCAGGCCTCCGCCCGGCTCGAGTTCGCCCGCTTCGCGTTCGGCGCTTCGGGCTCGGCCGGCTCGATGATTGATCTGAGCATGGCCGAGAAGATCTGCCGCGGGTTCCTCGGCCAGAGCAAGCACAAGCTCGTCTGGAATGGCCAGCAGGGACATGTCCCGAAGGACCGCGCCAAGCTGCTGCTGAACCTCGTCTCCGCCGGTATCAACGCGCTGCCGCGTGGCGGTGACATCATCGTCACGATCCGCGGCCCCATGGAGCTGGCGACCTTCGACGTGCGCTGCAAGGGCACGGGGGCCCGGCCGCCGATTCATCTCGTTGAATGCCTGTCTGGCGCTGTGCCGGCACTCGATTCGATGAGCATTCAGCCCTATTTCACGGCGCGTCTCGCCGAGAGCGCAGGCGTCAAGCTCGAGGTGCAGAAGGACGGCACCGACGTCGTGTTGCAGGTGCGCTGAGCAGCAGCGAACCAAGTAATTGAAACGGGCGGCCCGATCGTTCGGGCCGCCCGTTTCGTTCGCGGCGTTTGGCTGACAGGTGGTCAGTTGCCACGCCGGCCGTGCGTCGCGTCGAGCACGCCGATGTCCCGCAGCAAATGGTCATCGAGCGCTGCAAGATCGTCCTTCAAGCTCGCCGTGTCGTCTGCTGACGCCGTCCAGCGCGCAACGAGCCGCAACAGGACAGACTTCGCCGCAGCCTCAGGCCGGCGGGCATCGCCGATGGCGTCCAGCACCTCGATCGGTGCGAAGTAGGCCGTGGTTTTCATGTGGACCTCGGACAGCAGGCCTCGCGCCGGCGCGCAGTGCGGCCGGACAGCTTGGTGATGAGAAAGCATGGCGATGGGCTTGGAGAGCCGGAGCCGGAGCCTTGACCGTCTCCGGCGGACAGACGGGGCTTCAGCGCCAGAACGACGCCGGGATATCGCCCGTTCGGCGGATCGAGGCGATCTGCTCGGCCGTGAAGCCGAGGCCGGAGAGCGAGGCGTCGGACTGGCGGTCCAGGTAGGCCCTGACGTAGGCCTTGCCCTGCCGCTCGCGCGTGGCGATCACGCGATCGATGAAGCCGGGCTCGCTGGACTGGTCCGTGCGGGTCTCGGTCTCGTGATGACGAAAGTCGACGGTTGCGGTGTTGCTCATGGTAGGCCCTTTTCTTTGTGGTTGTAGTCCGGGGGATTTTCCCTCCGGCCGCCGACCCTGTACCGGGCCTTGATGACGGTGATACGAACGTAAGTGATCCGCGCGGCGTTTCCAAGGTCAATGTTGCGTTGCAGCAATGCACACATTGCATGGCAAGACCTTATGCCGCACAATCGGTTATAGAATATTCACAATTGCTGCGGCGCGAAGTTGAACATCGGTTGCCGCGTGCTTGAAGCGAGCCTAACACTCGTCCCCATGTACCAGGATTTCGATGACGCCGCCGACCCGGCCGAGGGTGCCGACCGCATCGCCCGTCTCAAGGGCGAACTCGGCCGCGCTGGCCTCGACGCCGTGCTCGTGCCGCGCGCCGACGAGCACATGGGCGAGTACGTGCCGCCCTCGGCCGAGCGACTGAAATGGCTGACCGGCTTCGCCGGCTCGGCGGGTCTCGCGCTGATCGGCGCGGCGCAGTCGGCGCTGTTCGTCGACGGCCGCTACACCCTGCAAGCCCGCGACCAGGTGGACACAGGCCTCCTGGAGATCGTGCAGATCCCCGATACCGATCCGGCCGACTGGATCACCACCAAATTCGCGACCGGCGCGGTAATCGGCTACGACCCATGGCTGCACCCGACCGGCTGGGTGCGCGCGACCTCAGACGCCCTGAAGAAGAAGGGCCTCGTGCTGAAGCCCACACAGAAGAACCTCGTCGACCGCATCTGGGGTCGCGAGCGCCCAGCCCCCCCGCTCGGCCCCGTCAGCGTGCAGCCCCTGGACCTCGCCGGGGAAGCGGCCGAGTCGAAGATCGACGATATCCAAAAGGCACTGAAGGAGGCGAACCAGGACGCGGTGATCCTGACGCTGCCCGACAGCATCGCCTGGCTGTTCAACATCCGTGGCGCCGACGTGAAGCACAACCCGACGCCGCTCGCCTTCGCGATCGTGCCGGCTAAAGGCCGCCCCGAACTGTTCATCGACAAGCGCAAGATCGGTGCTACCGCCAAAGCCCATCTCGGCGGACTGGTGCGCCTGCGCCAACCCGACGAGCTTGCCCTGCGCGTGAAGGCGCTGCGCACCGAGAAGCGCCGCGTGCGCCTCAACGAGGCGACGGCCGCGCACTGGTTCCGCCGCACGCTCGGCGCCACGAGCAAGCTCGTCGTGGCCGGCGCCGACCCGTGCGTAGGCCCGAAGGCACGTAAGAACGCCGCGGAGATCGCCGGGACCCGCAAGGCGCACGAGCGCGACGGCGTAGCTATGGCTCGCTATCTCGCCTGGCTCGATCGCGAGGCCCCGGCCGGCCGCCTCGACGAGATCACCGCGGTAAAGCGGCTCGAGGCCATGCGCGCCGATACGCAGGCGCTGAAGGAGATCAGCTTCGACACGATCTCGGGCTCGGGTCCCAACGGCGCCATCGTTCACTATCGCGTCACGCGAGCGACGAACCGCAAGCTCCGCTCCGGCGAGCTGTTCCTCGTCGATTCGGGTGCCCAGTACCAGGACGGCACCACTGACATCACCCGCACCGTGGCGATCGGACAGCCGTCAGCCGACATGCGCCGCCATTTCACGCTGGTGCTGAAGGGCCATATCGCCATTGCCACGCTGCGGTTCCCCAAGGACACGATGGGCGTTCAGATCGACGCCTTCGCGCGGCATGCGCTCTGGCAGCACGGCCTGGACTACGACCACGGCACCGGCCACGGCGTCGGCAGCTATCTCTCCGTGCACGAGGGTCCGCAGTCGATCTCCAAGCGCGGCCTCGCGAAGCTGGAGCCCGGCATGATCGTCTCCAACGAGCCGGGTTTCTACAAGACCGGCGCCTACGGAATTCGCATCGAGAACCTGTTGCTCGTCACCGAGCCGACAGCCATCGAGGGCGGCGAGCGGCTGATGTTGGGCTTTGCGACGCTGACGCTCGCTCCCATCGACCGGCGGCTCGTCGACAAGCGCCTCATGACCCCCGTCGAGATCGCCTGGCTCGACACCTACCACGCCCGCGTCATGACGGAACTCGGGGGCCATCTCGACCTCGATGACCGAACCTGGCTCACGGCGGCCACTGCCAAACTTTGACGAGGCACGAGCGGGGTCTCACAGCCAGGCCGGCAGGATCTGGCGCAGCGCCAGCAGGATCACCAGCGAGCCGACCAGCACCATCAGGGGCCGTTCCGGGACATGGCGTGCGGCAAGAGCCGCCAGTGGCGCGGCCAGCACACCGCCGATAATCAGCCCCGCGATCACCGGCCAAAGTGAGAAGCCGATGGTCGCAAAGAAGGTGGCGGAGACAGTCGTTGCTACGAAGAATTCTGCGACACTGACGGTGCCGATCGCGATCCGCGCCAGCGTGCCCCGGCAGAGCAGCGACGTGGTGACAAGCGCGCCCCAGCCGCCACCGCCCGCCGCATCGAGAAAGCCGCCCAGGAGCCCGATCGGGATCAGCATTGGAAACGGCACGCCGAGGCCCGGCCCGTTCGCGCGATTGCGCAAGCCCCGCAGCAGCACGACGCCGCCCGCCATCAGGAGGTAAGCCGCCACGAACGGGCGCAGCGTTTCGCCGGGGACAGCGGTCAGCACATAGGCGCCGAGGAAACCGCCAGCCATACCGGCGGGGGCAAGCCGCCACAGCAGCGCGCGATCGACGTTACCGAGCCGCCAGTGCGCCGCGCCCGAAGCCGCGGTGGTGAACACCTCCGCCGCATGCACGCTGGCGCTGGCGACGGCTGGCGTCGTGCCGAAGCTCAGCAGGATCGATGTCGCGGTGAGCCCGTAGGCCATGCCGAGTGCGCCATCGACGATTTGCGCCGCAAAGCCGATGACGACGAACAGCAGGAGGTCGGTGGGCATGGCGGCAGGCCTCCGCGCGACCGCTCGCCCCGGCCGCAGCATCCCTCCCGTCCACCGCAGAACCAAGCACGGCGCTCCATGCGGCCACAAGCAAAAAGGGCGACACACACTCCCACCCTTGTTGCAAATGATTTGCAACTGCAATACGCTCGCAATAGCATGTGCAGGTGTGGATCAGCGGAGTCTTGAATGCAGCAGAGCGTGGACGTGCCGCCGGTGGCGGGCAGGGTTGCGGGCGGCTGGCGGCGCGAGCGGGGCGAGGCGGCACTGTCCGACCAGCACCGCACCATTGCGGTCGACACGTCCGGCGGCAACATGCGCAAGGCCGCAGCCTTTATGGGTCCGGGCTACCTCGTCGCGGTCGGCTACATGGATCCTGGCAACTGGGCGACCTCACTCGCGGGCGGATCGAAGTTCGGCTACACGCTGCTCGCCGTCGCGCTGATCTCCAACATCATGGCGATCATCCTGCAGGCGCTGTGCGTGCGCCTCGCCGTCGCCTCTGGCCGCGACCTCGCCCAGGCTTGCCGCGATGCCTACCCGCGCTGGGCGGCATGGCCGCTCTGGGTGCTGGCCGAGATCGCCATCATCGCCACCGACATCGCCGAGGTGATCGGCACCGCCATCGGCCTCAACCTGCTGTTCGGGCTGCCGCTCGAGATCGGGGTGATCATCACCGCGCTCGACGTGTTCGTGATCCTTTATCTGCAGCGCATGGGTTTCCGCTATCTCGAGGCCTTTATCATCACGCTGCTCGGCATCATCGCGGTGTGCTTCGCCGTGCAGATTGCGCTGGCGCGTCCCGACTGGGGGCCGCTGATCCGGGGCTTTGCGCCCACGACCGAGATCGTGCGCAATCCCGAGATGCTCTATCTGGCGCTCGGCATCCTCGGCGCGACGGTGATGCCGCACAATCTTTACCTGCATTCGGCGATCGTCCAGACGCGCGCCTATGGCACCAGCGAACCCGAGAAGCGCGAGGCGATCAAGTTCGCGACCATCGACTCGACCGTCGCCCTCATGTTCGCGCTGCTGATCAATGCCTCGCTTCTGATCCTGGCGGCGGCGACCTTCCACAAGACCGGCCGCACCGACGTCGCCGAGCTTGGACAGGCGCACAGCCTGTTGTCGCCGCTACTCGGCTCGCTGCTCGCGCCGTCCCTGTTCGGCATCGCGCTGCTGTGCTGCGGGCTCAACTCCACGGTGACGGCGACGCTGGCGGGCCAGGCCGTGATGGAAGGCTTCATCGACATCAAGCTGCAGCCGTGGCTGCGCCGCCTCGTGACGCGGGCCATCGCGATCATCCCGGCGGCGGCCGTGACGCTGCTCTACGGCGAAAAGGAGACGGGGAAGCTGCTGATCCTCTCGCAAGTCGTCCTGTCGCTGCAGTTGTCGTTCGCCGTGGTGCCGCTCGTTCAGTTCACGGCGAGCCGCGCCAAGATGGGAGTGCTCGTCGCCCCGCGCTGGCTGTCGGTGATCGCCGTGATCGTCGCCGCGATCATCATCGTGCTCAACGTCAAGCTGCTGTTCGATTGGGTGACGGGCGCCTGAGCAGGATCGCGCACCTGAGGCGACGGGCGTTGCCTCACCCGGCCTTCTTCAAGGCTTCGGCGGGGCCGGCGTTCGGGAAGAACAGCGGCTGCCCGTTGATCTGGTAACTCTTGATGGCGTCCTGGCCTTCCTTCGACACGATCCAGTCGATGAAGGCTTGCCCTGAGTCCTTCTTCACCGCCGGATGCTTTGCCGGATTGACCAGCATGACGCCGTACGGATTGAAGAGCTTGGCGTCGCCTTCGACGACGATCTCGAGCGCGTCCTTGGTCTTGAACGAGAGCCAGGTGCCGCGATCGGCGAGCACGTAGGCGCCCATCGCCGACGAGGTGTTGAGCGCCGCGCCCATGCCCTGGCCGATCTCGCGGTACCATGTTGCTTGCGCCTTCAGTTGCCCAGTCTTGCCGAAGGCGAGCCCGCTTTCAGCAGGACCAACCGGCGCTGCTTGCGCTCCGGCGGGATCGAGGCCGGCTGCCTTCCACAGTGCGAGCTCGGCGGCGTGCGTGCCGCTCTTGTCGCCGCGCGACACGAACGGCGCGTTGGCGAGATGGATTGCCTTCAGTGCGGCGAGGATATCCTTGCTGCCCTTGATGCGCGCCGGGTCCGACTTCGGCCCGACCAGCACGAAGTCGTTGTACATGACGTCGAAGCGCTTCACGCCCAAGCCGTCGGCGACAAACTTCTCTTCCTGCGCTTTGGCGTGCACGAATATGACATCCGCGTCGCCGCGCCGACCGGTGTCGAGTGCCTGACCGGTGCCCTGCGCCACCACCTTCACGTCGATGCCCGTCTTGGCCTTGAACAAAGGCAGGATGTGACCAAAGAGGCCGCTGTCCTGTGTCGAGGTCGTCGAGGCGACGACGATCGATTTCTCCTGCGCGAAGGTGACGAAGCTGGTCAGCGCGAGCACTGCAATCGTCGCGGCGGTTATAAGGCTGAGCTTGAAGTGCATCGGTTATCACCCTGTTTCAGATGACGAGATCACCCGCGAGGAAGCGGCGCGCCTCGACGGTTCGTGGTTGGCTGAAGAACGTTTCGGCCGGCGACCGCTCGACGAGGCGGCCGCGGACGAGGAACACGACGTCGCCGGCGAGCCGCCGGGCTTGGCCCAGGTCATGCGTTGCCATCACCACCTTGACACCCGAAGCCGCGACATCCGCGACGATGTCCTCCACGGCCTTGGTCTGTGCGGGATCGAGGCTTGCGGTCGGCTCGTCAAGAAACAGGATGTCGGGCTTGCGCGCCAGCGCACGCGCCAGTGCGAGACGCTGCTGCTCGCCGCCCGAGAGGCGTCGCGCCGGCCGATCGGCGAGCGCACTGAGGCCGACGCGCCCGAGCAGCGCCATCGCGTGCGCGGGCGTCGAAATCCGGCCCGCGGCCTGAAGCGCGAACACGACGTTGTCACGCGCCGTGCGCTTCAGCATGACGGGCTTCTGAAACACGAAGGCCCGGCGCGCCGTGTTCGCCGCATCGACCCGCCCTTCGTTTGCAGCCGTGAGCCCCATCATGACGCGGAGCAGCGTCGTCTTGCCCGAGCCGTTGGGGCCCATCAATACTGTCGGGCGTCCGGCTCCGATCACCAGATCGATGTTCGAGAGGATCGCGGTATCGCCAGCCCGCACGCCGACGCGCTCCAGCGCAAGCACCGGCCTGTCCGTCGCGATGTCGCCGCTGTCGAGCAAACCGTCACCCCGCATGGCGCTCGGCCCAATGGCGTACGCCCCAGGCCAGCGTGTTGACGCCGAGGATGATGGTGATCAACACGAGGCCGAGACCGATCGCCAGCGCAAGGTTTCCCTTCGACGTCTCGAGTGCGATGGTCGTCGTCATGACACGCGTGTGACCAGCGATGTTGCCGCCGACGATCATCACCGCACCGACCTCCGCCGCCGCCCGCCCAAAGCCCGCGAGCAGGATCGCCACCAGCGAGAAGCGCGCCTCCCAGAGCAGCGCCTGCACGCGGGCCGCCGCCGACACCTCCATCGCGGTGAGTTCGTCGCGGTACTCCGCCCACAAATCCTCGATCACCTGCCGCGTCAGCGCCGCGATGATCGGCGCGATCAGCACGGCTTGCGCGATGATCATGGCTTGCGGCGTGAACAGCAGGCCGAGCGCGCCGAGCGGGCCCGACCGCGATAGCGCCAGGAACACGATCAAGCCCACGACGACGGGAGGAAGCCCCATCATCGCGTTGAGCACCACGATGACGGCGCTGCGTCCCGGGAACCGCGTCAGCGCCACCAGTGCCCCGAGCGGGAGCCCGACGATAGCCGCCAGCGCGACGGCCGACAGTGTCACGATCAGCGATAGCTGCACGATCGCGTAAAGCGTCGGGTCGCCGCTGAAAACCAGGGAGAGGGCGGACGCGCCGTCCATCGGGTGAACGAACTCCGGCAGTGAGCCATTGACTGCCGGGGATTTGTCGTGCCCGCTACGCACGAGTCAACGACTAGAATTGGTGCAGGAAAATGCAAAGTGTGGGCGGCCTCATTCTACTGACCACGCTGGAGGCTGCCGAGTACCTGCGGATCAAGGAGCGCAAGCTCTACGAGCTCGTCTCGACGGGCGCGATCCCGTGCACCAAGGTCACCGGCAAGTGGCTGTTTCCGCGGGCGGATCTGGACCGTTGGCTGCTCGCCGGCATGGCACGGCCCTATGGCGTCGTGCCGGCCGAGCCGCCGCCTATCGTCGGGGGGAGCCACGATCCTCTGCTGCAATGGGCGCTCGCCGAAAGCCGGGCCGGCCTCGCGATCCTCCCCGAGGGCAGCGAGAGCGGCTATCAGCGTTTTCTCAAGGGCGAGGTCATCGCCGCCGCCATCCACTTCCACGA
Source organism: Hyphomicrobiales bacterium (assembly GCA_031418955.1). Classification (GTDB taxonomy): domain Bacteria; phylum Pseudomonadota; class Alphaproteobacteria; order Rhizobiales; family Hyphomicrobiaceae. Next base: position 10,674 of record JANOJW010000439.1, read on the forward strand.
CGTCGAGGCGCCGGAGGCGGACGCGAACGTCACCATCGTCGCCAAGGAGCCGACGCTCTATGACGCCGTGCTGGTTGGTTTCGCTGCCCGCGAACAGGGGCTGGTGGTCGCCTCCGGCAATCCAAGGGGGATCACGAACTTGCAATCGGCTGCAGAGACCAAGGCGCGTCTTGCGGCCCGCCCAATCGGTGCAGGGGCCCAGCAGTTGCTTGACGCACTGATGCGTCGTGATGGCATCACGGCGAAGCGCTTGAAGCCCGCGCTCGTTGCCCCGACTGGCCCCGACATCGCACAGGCCATTCGTGCCGGTCACGCTGATTTCGGTGTTGCGACGAAAGCTGTGGCCACCGCCGCCGGCCTCGACTTCGTGCCGCTGTCGACCGAGCGCTTCGATCTTCTCATGCGCCAGCGCGACAGCTACCGCGGCCCGCTGTCGACGTTTCTGGCTTTGGTGCGGTCACCACACTTCGCCGCCCGCGCCAAAGAACTCGGCGGTCTCGACGTCACCGACTCCGGCAAGATCCGCTGGGCGCCGTAAGCATGTGTTGGCAAGGGGTCACTTTCGAAGTTCAGTCGTCCGCGCTGAGGCCCAACCACGACGACAAGCCGCTTGACCGCTCGCGATTGGCCAATCACTAGCGATACGGGTTCATTCAGGTCAAGTCGCATGGACTGATTTTCCGTAGCGTCAAACCCAGCTACAATTGGGTCGCAGGTCGGGTCGGCGGATCCGTGCAACAAGTCAGTACCGTCGATAAGGAACATCAGCGACATGTGCGGCATCTTCGGCATCGTCTGCCACGGCGAGGCGCGGGGCGACCCGGCCTTCGCGCGGCGCGCGGCCGAAGTCCTCATGACCGTCTCGGAGGTGCGTGGCAAGGAGGCGACGGGGCTCGCCCTGCGCACCGGCCGCGAGATCCGGGTGTTCAAGTCGGCCGGGCGGGCAAGCACGGTCGCGAAGGGACAACCTTTTCGTCGGTTCCTCGAGTCTGCATTCGGCGCGCGTGCCAACGGGCCGACGACCGAGCCGCTCGTGTTCATCGGCCACTCGCGCCTCGTCACCAATGGTTATCGCTCCTTCGACGACAACAACCAGCCGGTGGTGACCGAGCGTGCGGTCGGCGTGCACAACGGTATCGTCGTGGAGCACGAGGCGCTGGCGCGGCGGCACGGGCTGAGCCTTGCGACCGACGTCGATTCCGAGGTGATTTTCCGCCTGATCGACGCCCGGCTCGAACGGGAGCGCACACTCCCGCGTGCCATCGGTGCCGCGTTCTCGGAGATCTCCGGCGTCGCCAACATCGCCATGCTCTCGAGCGATCACGAGACCCTCGATCTTGCCACCAACAACGGCTCGATCTATCTGCAGGAGGACAAGGCGAAGCGAACGCTGGTGTTCGCCTCGGAGTCCCATCTGCTGCGCCGCGCCTTGGACCTGCTGGGGCTCGGTGGAGCCGGTGGCGAGGCAATCCGCCATGTCGCGGCGGGGCACGGGGCATCGGTGTCGCTCACCGACGGCGTGGTGACTCACTATCCTCTTGGCTCGCCGCCAGCAAACACCGAGCCGCGATCCCCCAAGCCATTGACGATCGTCTGGCGCCGGCCGAGCCGCGAGGCGATGCGCCGCTGCACGCGCTGCATCCTGCCCGGGACGTTTCCCGGCATCACCTTCGATGCCTCCGGCGTTTGCTCGGTCTGCGCTTCGCACGATCCGCGCCAACTGCACGGCCGCGAGGCGCTGGAGCGACTAGTGGCGCCGCACCGCAGCAAGGACGGCTCCGCGGACTGCATCGTCGCATTCAGCGGCGGGCGTGACAGCAGCTACGGCCTGCACTACCTGAAGCGAGAACTCGGGATGAACCCGATCGCCTATACCTTCGACTGGGGCATGGTCACCGATATCGCGCGGCGTAACATCTCCCGGCTCTGCGAGACCCTGAAGGTCGAGCACCTCCTTCGCTCACCGGATATTCCGGCCAAGCGTCGCTACATCCGCAAGAATATCGAGGCGTGGCTGCATCGGCCCGAACTCGGGATGATCCCGCTGTTCATGGCCGGCGACAAGCAGTTCTATCACTATGGTCGCCGGGTCCGGCAGGAGACCGGCATCCCGCTCGTCTTCTTCTGTGCCGGAAATCCGCTCGAGCGCACCGAGTTCAAGTCCGGATTCTGTGGTGTGCGCGAGGCGCAACATGGCCAGGTGCTCTGGAAGTACTCCATCGGCAACAAGCTGCGGCTTGCCACCTACTACCTGGCGCAATACATCAAGAATCCGCGCTATCTGAACGCCTCGCTCGCCGACACGCTGTTCGCGTTCTACTCGACGTATGTCGAGCGTGACGACTTCGCCTATCTTTACCACTACATCCCGTGGGACGAGCAGCTCATCGACAGGACGCTCGTCGACGAGTACGGCTGGGAGAGTGCTGCGAGCAGCTCCAGTTCGTGGCGGATCGGCGACGGGACGGCGGCGTTCTACAACTACATCTACCACTCGATCGCCGGCTTCTCGGAGCATGACACCTTTCGCAGCAATCAAGTGCGTGCCGGCTTGCTCGATCGGGGCGAAGCGTTGCGCCAAGCCGAGATCGACAATCGCCCGCGCTGGGACGCCATGCAGGAGTACGCGGCGCTGGTCGGCTTCAATCTCGAGGAGGCGCTCGTGGTGATCAACAACGCGCCAAAGCTGTACGATCGGACATGAACGCGGCATCCGGCATCTCCGTCGACCCTGCGAGCGCCGCGCCGACGTCGCCCTGCCGCCTCTGTGCGGCAGAGGCTTCGTTCGCGTACGACGTACGCGGCCAGCGCCTCTATCGGTGTGGCGATTGCGGCTATCTGCAGGTGGCGCCGGTGCCGTCGGATGCCGAGCTGGCAGAGATCTACGGCGGGCAGTACTTCGAGAAGTCGAAGTACCGCAACGACGAGGCGCAGGCGCGCGAGCAGGACCGGCGCGCGGCGCTGCTGGTGCAAGCCGGCATCAAGCCCGGCGCCAATGTTTTCGACTTCGGCTGTGCGGCGGGCAGCTTCCTCGCCACGATCCAAGATCGCTACGAGGCTTACGGCGCCGACGTCTCGCCCGAGGCGATCGCGATGGCGCAGGCGCAACTGCCGGCCCTGCGCGACCGGCTGCGCGTTGCGCCGCTGTCTGATCCGGTACCAGCCGACTTGCCGATGATGGACGCTATCGTCGCCTGGGACGTGATCGAGCATCTGGGCGACCCGGTGGGCGTGATCGGCAAGCTCGCCCGCAAGCTCAAGCCCGGCGGCGTACTGGCGATCTCCACGCCCGATGCCGGGGCGCCGCTGGCGCGTCTCATGAAGCGGCGCTGGGCGTTCATGACGCCGCCGGAGCATCTCGGGTTTTTCGATGCGGCGACCACCGGCCGGCTGTTCGGTGGCGCCGGCGTCACGCTCGAGACGACGATGTCGCGCGGCAAGTGGGCGAATGCGGCGTTCCTCGCCTACAAGCTGCGCCGCGTGTTCCCCGAGTGGTTGCCCGAGCGCTGGGTCGCGAGCTTCGGACAGTCGGCGGCCGGTCGCCTGTGCCTCTATGTGCCGAC
>JANOJW010000440.1:0-6084 GCA_031418955.1 Hyphomicrobiales bacterium
GCAACGGCGTCGAGCTGTCGCTGTTCGTCGCGGACGACGTGCCGTCCATGATCCGCGGCGATTCCGGCCGGCTGCAGCAGGTCTGCATCAACCTGATCGGCAATGCGGTCAAGTTCACGAAAGTCGGCGAGGTGGTGGTGCGCGTCACGCACGAAACTGGCGACGACAAGTCTGGTCAGCTGCGCTTTGAGGTGCGCGACACCGGCATCGGCATCGATGCGGCGACCAAGGCACGCCTGTTCCAGCCGTTCAGCCAGGCCGACAGCTCGATCCGCCGCAAGTTCGGAGGCACCGGCCTCGGGCTTTCGATCTCTCGGCATATCATCGAGCTGATGGGCGGCTTCGTCACGCTCGAGAGCGAGCTCGGCGTCGGCACGACCGTCGTCTTCACGATCCCCTGCGGTGAGGTGACCGCGAAGCTGCCTGCCGACCCGGCCGAGTGGCAGTTGCTTGCGGGCAAGCGGATCCTCGTCGTCGACGATCGCGAGGGCAATCGTACGATCACCGCCACCTATCTCCGGCGCCGGGGTGCGCTGATAGAGGAAGCAGACAACCTGGCAGATGCCGTTGCCCTGCTCGAGAAATCCGCCACTGCGGGCATGCCTTACGACGTCGTCGTCGCCGACCGCATCAAACCGCGCCAGAACGGGTTGATCCTCGCCCAGGCGATCAAGGACAATCCGAAGACCGCGTCGACGGCGGTCGTCTTGTTCATGGCCGCCCACTGGCAGCCCAACAGCGACCAGTCGTGGAGCCGCTGCGTCCGGCACGTCTTGACGAAGCCGATCCGCCGCAACGATCTGTTGAACGCCGTCACCCAGTGCATCCGGTCGCCCAGTTCGATGCCCGAGCTCGTTTCCGAGGAAAAGCGCGGCGTCGCGCGAAGCGGCCCGAACTTGCGCGCACATCTCCTGTTGGCGGAGGACAATCCTGTCAACGTCGCGGTGGCGCAGGGCTATCTCGAGGAGTTCGGGTGCACCTGCGATATCGCCAATACCGGCGCCGAGGCGGTCGAGGCCTACGCCAAGGGTGCCTACCCGATCGTCCTGATGGACTGCCAGATGCCGGAGATGGACGGCCTCACGGCGACCCGCCGCATCCGCGCCATCGAGGCCGCGGAAGGGCGCGCGCGCGTACCGATCATCGCGGTCACGGCGAACGCCTTTGCCGAGGATCGCACAGCCTGCGCGGCGGCCGGCATGGACGACTATCTGGCCAAGCCCTACACGGAGGCCCAACTGCTCGCTACGATCGAGCAGTGGCTGCCCGGCGGGAGCGCTGCGCGGCGCGTGTCCGCGAACACGGTTGCGGCCTGAGCTTCGAGACGCTTCGTCCGTGTCATCCGCGCGTCTTGAACGCCTTGTCGATCTCTTTGGTGAAGCCGAAGCCGAGCCCGGGCTTTGTCGGCACCTTCATCTCGCTTTTCACCGGCACCGGCGGGGTGTCGAACAGTTGCCGGGTCCACGGCATGTATTCCACGACCTCACCGTTGGGGATCGCCGCGATCAGGTGCACGTGGACCTCGGGGATGAGGTGCGACACTACGGGCACGTTGAACGCTTCGGCCATGCCGGCGACCTTCATCCACTGCGTGATGCCACCGACCCGGACGAGATCGATCATGGCGATGTCGACCGAGCGGTGCTCGAGCATCTGGCGGAACGGCTCGATGCCCCAGACGTACTCGCCGCCCGCAATCGGCGTGGTCAGCGCCCTGGAGACTTCGGCCAAGCCCTGATAGTCGTCGGCGCGTGTGACGTCCTCGAGCCAGTGCAGATGATAGGGCTCGACACGTTTGCCGATATCCATCGCCTGGTACGTGGTCCAGCGCTGGTTGATGTCGCACATCAGCTGGATGTCGGGACCGATCGCCTCGCGCTGCACACGGATGCGCTCGACCTCGATCTCAGGCGTCGTGTGGCCGGGCAGCGCGAGCTGCGTCTTCATCGCCTTCCAGCCGCGCTCGACCAGCGTCGCGGCCGACTTCTCGACTTCCTTCAACGTGAACTGACGCATCAGCGCGCCCGAGGCATAGGCCGGCACGGTGTCGCGATGGCCGCCGAGCAGGCGCGCGATCGGTTGGCCGAGCGCCTTGCCTTTGATGTCCCACAGCGCAGTGTCGATCGCGGAGGCCGCCAGTGTGAAGGTGCCCTGCGGGCTCGCGCTGGCGCAGGCGTTGCGCATCTTGTCGGCGATGCGCTCGACGAGCAGCGGGTCATCGCCCCGGATGACATCGCCCAGATCCTCGACGGCCTGCTGCAGCGCGCGCGTCATGCCGCCGCCGAAGAACGTCACGCCGACGCCCTCGGCGCCGTCGTCGGTCGTGATCTTGACGAGCACCATGTCGCGTTTGGGCGATTTGGCCGCCGGCCCGTCCGCCAGCGGCTCGGAGCCCGGCAGATGCACGGCTTGCGTCATGATGTGTTTGATCTTCATCGGACGTCTCCAGGGATGGCACGTTGCTTTCATTTCAAAGTGCGCCGGACTTCCGCCCCGGGCAAGATCAAGTTGCGCAGCCGAGGCTTCCCGCAGCAGAGTCACAAGAGGCTCGACGCAAACTCGCTTGCGCCCATTGTGGGAACATAATACTCTAGAACATAATGCGGGTGATCGCGCGGCGTACATTGATCGAGTTCGTGGCCAGTCTCGCAGGTCACCGGGATCAACGAGCTGTCAAGGCGGCACTCGATGCATGGTTCGGTGAAGCGCGCAAGGCGCGGTGGTCGTCTCCAGCGGATGTGAAGAGGCATTACGCCCACGCCAGCATCATCGGCTCGGAACGCGTGGTGTTCAACATCGAGGGGAACGGCTACCGGCTGGTCGTCGCGGTCGACTATGAAAAGACCATCATATGGATCAAGTGGATCGGCACGCACGCCGACTACGACAGCATCGACGTGAGAACAGTTGAACATGGCAATTGACGTGAAGCCGATCCGCACCGACGCGGATTACAAGCGCGCGATGCGCGAGGTCGAGCGGCTATGGGGCAGCAAGTCCGGCACGCCCGCAGGTGATCGACTGGATGTGCTGGCGACCCTGATCGATGCCTACGAGAGCGAGCACTATCGGATGGACTCTCCGGACCCGATCGAGGCAATCCGCTTCCGCATGGAGCAGCAGGGTCTCACGCGCAAGGACCTCGAGCCGATGATCGGCTCGCGTACACGCGTGTCCGAGGTACTGTCGCGCAAGCGCAACCTGTCGATTGCCATGATCCGGCGCCTGCATGAGGGGCTCGGCATCGCGGCCGAGGTGCTGATCCGGCCGACGCGGAAGGCGTAATCCTCGCCGTCCACGCTCAGAGGTTGCGCCCGCTCAAGCCACCGGCCGCGCGCGCTGATTGTACATGATCTTGCGGATGCGGGCCTGTTCCTCGGACGGCAACTTGGTCACGTCAACCGACAGATCGGCCCCGACCTTCATGCCCTTCTGCACGGCTGGCCGCGCGGAGAGCTCGTCGTACCAGCGCTTCATGTACTTGAAGTCGTCGAGGTTCTGGCCCTGGATCTTGTGATTGATGCACCACGGATAGCAGATCATGTCGGCGATCGTGTAGTCCTTGCCGGTCAGGTACGGCTTATCCTTCAGCTGCATGTTGAGCACGCCGTAGAGCCGGTTCGCCTCGTCGCCGAAGCGGCGCACGGCATAGGCCTGGTTGCCCTCGCGATCGCCGAGCCGCGCGAAGTGGCCGCACTCGCCGAGCTTCGGCCCCTGGTTCGCCATCTGCCAGATCAGCCACTGGTTGACGTCGTAGCGCGCGCGCACGTCCTTCGGGTAGAAGCGCCCGGCCTTCTCGGCGAGGTACATCATGATGGCGCCGGACTCGAACACGGAGAGCGGGCCTTTGCCGTCGGCTGGCGCATGATCGACCATTACCGGCATGCGGTGGTTGGGGTTCATCTTCAAAAAGTCGTCGGAGAACTGCGCGCCCTGCTGGATGTTGACCGGTGTGATCTTGTACGGCGTCCCCAGCTCCTCGAGCAGGATCGTCACTTTCTTGCCGTTGGGCGTCGGCCAGTAGAACAGCTCGATCATGGGGGAACCTCTTTCGGGAAATCTGAGTGGCGAGCCCCGAGCCTACTCCAATCTGCACGGCCTGCACCAGACTTGCCGTAAGTCCCGACGGCGTGGGACAGTCGCGGCCCCGACAATCGAGGAGCCGGAACGACGATGCGCGAGTTGACGTACGCCCAGGCCGGGCTCGAGGCGGTCGCCGAGGAGATGCGGCGCGACCCGAAGATCTTCTACATGTCGACGGACCCGATCGGCCCGCTGCAGAAGGAGTTCGGGACCACGCGTATGCGCTCGACACCGATCGCGGAAGGTGCGCTTACCGGCATGGCGATCGGTGCGGCAGGATCGGGCTATCGGCCGATCATGGACTGGCGGCAGGTGACGTTCTCGTTCGTCGCCATGGACCAGATCGTCAATCAGGCCGCCAAGATCCACTACATGTTCGGCGGCCAGCGCACCTTCCCGATCCTCTATCGCGCCAACGTCGGCGGCGGCACCCGGCTCGCCGCCCAGCACTGCCAGTGCCCGTGGTCGATGTTCATGAACCTGTCGGGCCTCAAGATGTTCCTGCCCTCGACGCCGCGCGACCTGAAGGGCCTCTTGAAGACCGCCATCCGCGACAACAATCCGGTGATCTCGTTCGAGTCGAACCGGCTGCTGGGTATGACGGGCGAGGTGCCGGAGGAGGAGTACACGATCCCGTTCGGCAAGGCTGACGTGAAGCGCGCCGGCACCGATGTCACGGTCGTCGCCGTCGCCTGGCTCGTGTACGAGGCGCTGGCCGCGGCCGAGGAGTTGGCGAAAGAGGGCATCTCGATCGAGGTGGTCGATCCCCGCACGCTGGTGCCGCTCGACACCGATGGTATCCGCGCCTCGGTGCAGAAGACGGGCCGGCTGGTCGTTGCCGACGAGGCGGGGCCGACTGCGGGCCTCTCCGCCGAGATCGCCGCGGTGGTCACCGAGGATGCAGCCACCTTCGCCCGGCTGAAGGCACCGGTGAAGCGCGTCTGCGCGGCCAACGTGCCGATCCCCTACAGCCCAGTGCTCGAGGACTTCGTGTTCCCCGACCGCCGGCGAATCGCTGCCGGCGTCCGCGAAGTCCTGGGGTACGGGGGGCGCAAAATTGGTTAACAGCCGCGCTGCCGTCGATGAGGGCCCCCCGGGATTCCGGCACGCTGGCGCCGGCTCACGCAAGCTCGTACAGAGCGATTCACCAGGCCGAGGCTACCTGGGTAGCCAAGGGGAGAAACGGCCCATAAAGAGGCCCTGCTGGCAGATTTTTGTTGCTGCTGCATGCCGACGACCAGAGCCAGCGCGCGCCCCGCCGATTGACGCTCGGGCGTCGCTCAGGTAGTGCTGATATATCAGCTTGGCTTGCGACGGGAGCGGTCTCCACCGGTCGCGCAATCTCCGAGAACGAGGGCCTCAATGATCTCCGAACGCCAGAAAGCCTTCCGCCAGGAATACCGTTCGCGCATCATGGGCTTCTACGAAGGCCATCTGCACATCGTCATCATCTACGCGATGGGGGCGGCCGCCTTCTACATCTACCTCCAGCACATCAACGCGCCGACTTGGGCCGAGTGGCTCACCGTCCCGCTGACGTTCCTGTTCACAAACATCTTCGAGTGGGCGACGCACAAGTACATCATGCACCGGCCGATCCCGATCAAAGGTCTGCGCGCCGTCTACGAGCGCCACACGCTCAATCACCACCAGTTCTTCACCGACAGCGAAATGCGCTTTCGCGACCACAAGGACTGGCGCGTCACCGTGTTCCCGCCCTATGCGCTGGTCGTGTTCATCCTGATGTCGATCCCGGCCGCCCTGATCCTCGGTCATGTGTTCACGGCGAACGTCGGCTGGCTGTTCATGTGTACGACGACCGGCATGTATCTGATCTACGAGTTCATGCACTTCTGCTGCCACGTCGACGAGAACTGGTTCGTGCGCCATTGCCCGTTCGTCAACACGCTCAGGCGTCACCACACGGCCCACCACAACGCGCGGCTGATGATGGAGACCAACATGAACTTGACGTTCCCGATCGCCGACTGGCTGATGGGG
>JANOJW010000441.1:0-2345 GCA_031418955.1 Hyphomicrobiales bacterium
GTTGATCGCGCTGCTCTTCGAGCGCCTTCGCCATGCCGGTGAGCCCGAGGGCCACCAGCCGATCGTGGTAAGCGCCTCACGAACGACTTCTGACGCGCGATCTCGCACGCGGGCAGACTGTTCCGTTGCAGCTATGAGCAACGGAGCGGGACATGGGCAGCAGTTCGGGCAAGCGGCCCTCGGCGGTGGCGCCGCCGACGTATGGCGACCTCACGATCTATCTGGCGCAGGAGCCGGTCGATTTCCGGCTCGGCATCAACGGGCTCTCGACGATGGTCGAGGCGACGTTGCGGTTCGATCCGTTCAGCCAGAATTTGTTTTGCTTCACGAACAAGCGGCGCAACCAGATCAAGGTGCTGTATTGGCAGCGCAGCGGGTTCTGCCTGTGGCTGAAGCGGCTGGAGGAAGAGAGGTTCAAGTGGCCCGTGCACTTGGTCGCTCTCGAAAGCGTATCGGTCTTGGAGCGCGCCTCCGGCACGACGCGACCGCCAGTGGTGACGCTGACCGAAGATCAGTTCTTGTGGCTGCTCGAAGGTCTCGACCTGAAGCAATTGAAGCCGCATCGCGCGCTCGAATATCGCAGCGTTCTGTGAAGATCTTAGTTGCGTGACGCGCGCGACACGCGCAAATCAGATAACACTGCGGCGTGGGCACTTCCTCGACATCCCCGACGCCTGAGAGCGACGAGATCGTGGCGCTGAAAGCGCTGATCGCGGGCAAGGACGCGCACATCGCCATCCTCGAAGAGATGCTGCGGCTCGCGACACATAAACAGTTCGCGCCGTCGTCCGAGAAGCTCGCGGCACTCGGTCATCCCGACCTGTTTTTCAACGAGGCTGAAACGCTCGGCACGAAGCCAGAAACTGACGCGCAAGCCGCCGAGATCGTCGTGCCCGAGCACACGCGCGAACGTGGCAAGCGCAAGCCGATCGATGCGACGCTGCCGCGCAAGCGGATCGAGCACGACATTCCCGACGCTGAGAAGATGTGCGCATGCGGCTGCCAGAAGACGCGCATCGGCGAAGTGACGAGCGAGCAGATCGACATCGAGCCCGCGAAGGCGTGTGTCCTGCAGCACGTGCGCTTCAAATACGCCTGTCGCACCTGTGAAGGCACGAGCGACGATGGGCCAGCCGTCGTCACCGCGCCGTTGCCGACGCAGCCGCTGCCGAAGAGCAACTGCGCACCCGGCCTCGCCGCCTTCATCACCGTGTCGAAATACGCCGACGGTCTGCCGCTGTATCGGCTCGAAGGCATTCTCGCGCGCTACAAGATCAGCGTGTCGCGCACGGCGATGGCCTGCTGGATGATCAAGCTCGGCGACCTCGTTCAGCCGCTGATCGATCTCTTCAACCAGATGCAGCTCGCCTACGACGTCCTGCAGATGGACGAGACGACGGTGCAGGTTCTGAAAGAGGACGGCCGTGCCGCGAAAGACAAGTCCTTCATGTGGGTCCGTCGTGGTGGTCCGCCGGGGCAGCCGACCATTCTGTTCGACTATGCGGCCACGCGCGCGGGCTCCGTGCCGATGCGACTTCTCGAGGATTACCGGGGCTTTCTGCAATCCGACGATTACTCAGGCTACAACGCTGCGGCCAAACGCGACGGCATGGTCCACGTCGGTTGCCTCGATCATGCACGCAGAAGATTCATTGCGGCTGTGAAGGCGCAGCATGCGATCGCGGGGCAGGAAAAAGGCCTCGCGCCGCAGGCGCTGCTGATCATCCGCAAGCTCTATGCGATCGAGAAGCTGGCACGCGACGGCAAGATGTCCGCGCAACAACGGCACAAGTTGCGACAAGAAAAGGCGAAGCCGATCTGGGACGAGCTGCGCGCGTGGCTCGACAGGAACCTCGGCGCGACACCACCGCAATCACTGACTGGCAAGGCGATCAACTATCTCGCGGCCGACTGGCCGCGCCTCATCCGCTATCTCGACGACGGCCGCGTCGAGATCTCGAACGTGCTGTGCGAGAACGCGATCCGCCCGTTCGTCATCGGAAGAAAAAATTGGCTCTTCTCGGATACGCCGGCGGGCGCGCACGCTTCGGCAAAACTCTACGGCATCATCGAGACGGCCAAGGCGAACGGCCTCGAGCCTTACGCCTATCTGCGCCTCATTTTCGAGAAGCTGCCGCAGGCGACCACGCCTGCCGACATCGCGGCGCTGCTGCCCTGGAACGTCGCTAAACCGACGCGGTAGCGTCGCTGCCCGATCCCCCGCCCGTCAAGCGAAACCCCACTCTGGTGCCAAGGGCGTTCATGAGGCGCTTACGATTACATCGCCGTCTATGAAGGCGAGGATCAGGATGCTTCGACCGTCAAGGTCAGTCTTGATCGGGTAC
>JANOJW010000442.1:0-2797 GCA_031418955.1 Hyphomicrobiales bacterium
AAGCGCCTCGACGAATTCGATACCGAGGCACTCGTCCACGAGAAGCAGCATTTGTCGTTACTCGGCAGCCACGCTCTTCTGCTCAGCCACGACGTCTGCGGCGTACTCTTGGCACGCTAGAATGTCCTCTCGCTCGATGCGGTAGGACTTCGTCAGCTCCTCGTTCGTGTGGCCTTTACCGAGAAGACGGAGGATCAGCTCAACGCTGATCCGTGTCCCGCGAATGACGGGTTTTCCGACAAGAACGTCTGGGTCCTGGCTTATACGGGGATGATCCATGACATCCTCCATAGCATTGTATCTGCTGAAATCTACTCCGCCGCCTTCGACTTCGACCGGCCCTTGGCCTTCGGCACGCCGATTTCGAGCACGTCGAGGCCGGTGCCGGCTGCGGCCTGGTGCTTGGCCATCTCGGCGAGCGCCCGCTTGTACTCCACCGGCATCACCTTGCGGAATTTCTTCTGCCATGCCGGCCAGTCGGCGAGGATGGTTTTGGCCTTTGCCGAGTTCGTATAGTGCGCGTGGCGTGACACCAACGCATGCAGGCGTTCGGCGTCCTGCGAGGTCATGTCGCCCATCACGTCGACAAGCCCGTGGCTTTCCAGATCCGAGCCGCCGGCGAGCTTCTTCATGACCTCTTCCTCGGCCGTCACCGGCTCGAGGTCGATCATCGAGAGATTGCACTTCTGCTCGAAGGTGCCGTCCTCGTCGAGCACGTAGGCGATGCCGCCGGACATGCCGGCTGCGAAGTTGCGGCCCGTGGACCCGAGCACCACGACGACGCCGCCCGTCATGTATTCGCAGCCGTGATCGCCGGTGCCCTCGACGACGGCGACGGCGCCCGAGTTGCGCACGGCGAACCGCTCGCCCGCGATGCCTCGGAAATAGCTCTCACCGGCAATGGCGCCATAGAGCACCGTATTGCCAACGATCATGCTGTCCTCAGGCACGATGCCCGACGTCGGATCGGGGCGCACGATCAGCTTGCCGCCCGAGAGGCCCTTGCCGACGTAGTCGTTGGCTTCGCCGACGAGATCGAGGGTGAGGCCGTGGGCCGCCCACGCGCCGAAGCTCTGACCCGCGATGCCATTGAAGGTGATCCAGATCGTATCCTCGGGGAGCCCTGCGTGGCCGTAGCGCGCGGCGATCTCGCCCGACAACATGGCGCCCGCCGCGCGGTCGCGATTGGCGATGGCGAACTCGGCCTTCACCGGCTTGCGGTTGTCGAGCGCCGGTTTCGCCAAGGTCAGCAGCTTGGTGTCCAGAACCTTCTCGAGGCCGTGGTTCTGCCGCTCGGAGTTCCAGATGGCGACCGTCTCGGGTACCTCCGGCTTGTGGAACAGGCGCTCGAAGTCGAGGCCGCGCGCCTTCCAGTGCCCGATGGCGCGATCCTTGTCGAGCATCTCGGACTGGCCGATCAGCTCGTTGAAGGTGCGGTAGCCCATCGAGGCCATGATCTCGCGCACCTCCTCGGCGATGAAGAAAAAGAAGTTGATGGCGTGCTCGGGTTGGCCCTTGAACTTCGCGCGCAACACGGGGTCTTGGGTCGCCACGCCGACGGGACATGTGTTGAGGTGGCACTTGCGCATCATGATGCAGCCGAGCGCGATCAGCGGTGCGGTGGCAAAGCCGAACTCGTCGGCGCCCAGCAGCGCGCCGATGACGACGTCGCGGCCCGTGCGCACGCCGCCGTCGACCTGCACCGCGATGCGGCCTCTGAGGCGATTGTAAACGAGTGTCTGATGCGTCTCCGCGAGACCGATCTCCCAGGGCGAACCCGCATGCTTGATCGAGGTCAGCGGCGACGCGCCGGTGCCGCCCTCGAAGCCCGCGATCGTGACGTGGTCCGCGCGCGCTTTGGCGACGCCGGCGGCAACGGTGCCGACGCCGACCTCGGACACGAGCTTCACCGACACGTCGGCCTTGGGGTTCACGTTCTTCAGATCGAAGATCAGCTGCGCCAGATCCTCGATCGAGTAGATGTCGTGGTGCGGCGGCGGCGAGATCAGGCCGACGCCCGGCGTCGAGTGGCGCACCTTGGCGATGGTCTGGTCGACTTTGTGGCCGGGCAGCTGGCCGCCCTCGCCGGGCTTTGCCCCTTGCGCCATCTTGATCTGCATCACGTCGGAGTTGGCGAGGTATTCCGTGGTAACGCCGAAGCGACCCGAGGCCACCTGCTTGATCGCCGAGCGCATCGAATCACCGTTCGGCAGCGGCTTGAAGCGGTCCGCCTCTTCGCCGCCCTCGCCGGTGTTCGATTTGCCGCCGATGCGGTTCATGGCGATCGCGAGCGTGGTGTGCGCTTCCCGCGAGATCGAGCCGAACGACATGGCGCCGGTCGAGAAGCGGCGCACGATCGCCGCCGCCGGCTCGACTTCGGCGAGCGGCACGGGCTTGCGCCCGGCCTCCTCCGCCGTCTTGAGCCGGAACAGCCCGCGCATGGTCATCAGCTGCTCGGACTGGTCGTTGATCTGGCGGGCGTAGTCGCGCCACTTCTGCGGGATCTTGCCGTTCTTGGCGTCCTCGATCCTGGTGCCGCGCACCGCGTGCTGCAGGTCGGCGACAACGGAGGGGCGCCACATGTGCGCCTCGCCGCGCGTCCGCCAGGCGTACTCGCCGCCGACGTCGAGCATGCCATCGAGCGCCGGCACGTCACCGAACGCCTGCCGATGCCGCTCGGCCGTCTCGCGCGCGATCTGGCGAAGCCCCACACCCTCGACCTGCGTATGGGTGCCGGTGAAGTAGCGACGCACGAAGTTCGAGCGCAGGCCGACGGCGTCGAAGATCTGCGCGCCGC
>JANOJW010000443.1:0-9531 GCA_031418955.1 Hyphomicrobiales bacterium
CTTGCCCACTATCAAGCAGCGGCTCGCCGGATTGCGCATGATGTTCGGCGCGCTGGTGCGCGAGCAAATCCTGCGGTTCAATCCGGTCACGGTCGTGAAGGGGCCTTCGCACACCGTCGCCAAAGGCAAGACTATTCTCCCTACTGGCCCGTCACGCTGCTCAGAACGAAATCGGTGCGAGCGTCAAGCTCGCAATCGGTCCCGAACGCCCCAAAAGGATCAGATCGTTGCAACGCACACAGTGACCAACGCAACGTCCGGCATTCTTGCCACACAGGTGTTGAGCACGGGCACGACGCGTGCTTTGGGTCACGAGTGAGCCAGAGACTGCCATGCTGGCCCCGCTCGGTCTACCCCAGATAGCTGCCGGAAACTTGACGACAGGAAGCTTTTGCCCCAGCTTCGAGCGTACTGTTGAGGTGCTGGCTACGCTCACAACGGGCCAAGTGTGACCGTCGGCGATCAAGCGGGGCAAAGCCTTGCGGTTCGACAACGAGTTGGTAGGATAGCTGACATTCGGGAACCGATCGTCTCGGTGTCGGGATACGATCTCGCATCAGGAAATGGGGAGGCGAACCTGGGCCGGGTGCAAAGCCCTGGACCCGGCAGGTCGACGACGGAAAGACGAACTCAGGTGCAGCTTACTTTCAAATTCACCGCTCTACGTCCCGCACTCAGTTTTTCTGAGCTTGCATGATCAATCGATGCAGGCTCTCGGTTGCCCGATTGTAAAACCGCTTGGCGCCCATCCGGGTCGACAGCTCTATGGACTGTCGGAAATCGCGCTCCGCCTGCGCCGCCAGGCCTTGGCGCGCAATCAGGCTGCCGCGCAGTTGGAGCATCGCGGGCCGAAAGTATATCTCTTGCGGATTGATTCTGAGCGCCTGCTCGACAGTCGACAAAGCGTCGTCGTGCTGGCCATCCAGGAGAAGGCTTTCGGCGAGCCAGGTCGTGTAGACTGTGATCGCTACGCGAGAGCCTGCCTCTGTCATTCGCGCCAATCCGCCGCGGATCAGACTCACACCAGCGTCCGGAACACCAGAAGCTGCTCTTGCCCGGCCCAACGCGATCCGCGAGATTGCTGCAAACTGCGGAAACGAATGCTTGTCCGCGATGCGGATCGACTCTTTGGCAAAGCGTACGGCGGCGGGCAGATCGGCTGACAGCACCGCGAGTGCAGCCGCCATGTGCAGCGCGAACGCCATATCGTATGGGTTGCCGTTCTTGATTGAGATGCTCAAGGCCTGATCGTTCCGCTGCTGCGCGAGCGTGTCATCGCCCATGCTCCACGCCACGCGCGCGGCATTGCCATAGGTTTGCGCCGCCCAACCCGGGTGCCTTCGGAACTCCGGGTGCCTGAATAAATCCTTTCCCCGCTCGAAATAGTCTTCGGCTCCAAAGAGATCGCCAATCCGGTATTTGGACGTCATTTGGATCATGTGGGCATGAGCCAGGTAGATTTCATTGCGCTCGGAGAGCGCGAGTGCAAGCACGTCGTCGGCAATTGGACTCGCCGCCATGTAATCGCCGCTGCTGGAAGCGGCCGCCCACGCGCCGACCGCCAGATCGAATTGCTCCGCAGTGCCACCCGACCTCTGAGAAAGCTCCCGGGCTCTCGCCGTCGCTTCCAGTGTTTGAGGCGCCGAATATCCCTGCGTAATGCGGAACACTTCGGCCAACGAGCACTGCAGCGCCAATTCAACCTTTTCGCGCTCGGGCGTCGGAGGTTGGTCCAAAAGCAGTGCAAGGGCAGCCTGATAGACATCTCTGGCTTCCTTGTAGGCCCTGTTGGCACTCATACCATCGGCAGCCCGGCGCCACGCCGCAATGGCAAGCTCCGGTTCTCCCGCCTTCGTCCAATGGTACGCGAGCACCTCCGGCCGCGATGCAATCTGCGAGGCCGAGTGCTCGCTCAGCATCGTCGAAATCTGGCGATGCAATCTGCGGCGGTCGCTTTTCAGGAGGGAACCATATGCGGCATCCCGGAGCAGCGAGTACCTGAACGAGAAGCTAGGATCGCGCGCGGTTCCCGACCGCTTCAGCAGTCCCGCTTTCGTCAGAATGGTCAAATGATCCTGAAGGCGCGTTTTTGCGATCCCCGATACTGCACTCAAGTGCGCCAACGAGACCTTGCTACCGATAACGGCCGCAATTTGAGCGACCCGCTTGGCCGAGCCGACTTGGTCGAGCCGTGCGGTCAGAAGACCCCGCAAAGTGGATGGGACCCGCGGCTCGGACGCGGACACCTTCTGGTCCAACAGCAGCCGTGTCAGCTCGACGGCGAACAGCGGAATTCCGTCCGCCCTCTTCACGACCTGCGATATGACCTCAACCGGCAGAGTCCGTCCGTCGATGACGACCTTTCCGGTCAATTCTGCAACATCCTTGTTCGGCAATGACCTCAACCGTATCAGGTGGGTTTTTCCGACAGAGGACGTGCGGAAGCTCTCGCGCATCGAAAGCACGATCAATGCGGGCAATCGCTGCCACTTCTTCGACAACAGCTCGATCAACTCGAGTGTCGATGCGTCGACCCATTGACAGTCCTCGAAGACGAGCACGACGGGATCATGACGCGCCAGGGCACGCAGCCACGCCTCGAGCGTGGCGAACAGCCGTTCACGCCGCTCGCTAGGCGCGAGCACGGGGAAGACCGACGACGGCGCCTGACACCCGAGGATCTCGGCGATCAGTGGCGCTCCTGTCTTCGCATCGACACCGGCACGGTCCATGGCGCGAGCCAATCGCCGGTAGAGTTCGTCCGGTGACGCATGATCGGCGGGATCCAACACTTGCAGGATGATTTCCGCAATTGAATGGAACGGCGTATTCTGAAAGTACTGAGTGCCACCGCCCTCGAGCCACGTGTGATTTTCACCTGCTATGCGCTGGCGCAACTCCAGAATGAGCCGGGACTTGCCGATCCCGGCCTTGCCGACAAGCCGCACGACCTGCGCATTGCCGGCAACCGCCTCCCGCCATTTCTGCACGAGTGCATCCAACTCGGCATAGCGGCCGACGATTTTCGTGACGACCGGCTCTCGAAAGTTTCGAAAGTGGCTGAACGTTCGGCGTGCCCGGAGCACCTGCCACACCTGCAGTGGCTCGCCGTAACCCTTGAGTTGCAGCGGGCCGAGATTTCGGCAGGCGAAGAGGCCACCGACCATTTGCCTCGTGGCGTCTGCGATAATGACTTCGCCGGGCTGGGCGATCGACTGCAGCCGCGCAGCGAAATTTATGGTGTCGCCAACGACCGCCTGCTCCAATCTCGTACCGCCTCGTGCAGGATCGCCGGCCACCACTTCGCCGGTGGCAATGCCGATGCGGGTCCCGATGGCGCGACCCTGCTCGGTGGCAATCTTTGGGATCGACTCGACCAGCTCGAGCGCCGCACGAACGGCCCGCTCGGGATCGTTCTCGCGGGCCTGCTGATATCCGAAGAAGCCGATCACGCCGTCCCCCTGGAACTGCGCAACAAAGCCCCCGGCGTTCGCAATCAACTCCGCGCAACGGCCATGATAGCCACGCAGGATTGCGGCCGCGTCCTCGGGATCGAGCTCGGCAGTCATGGCGGTCGATCCGACCAGATCACAGAACAGCACGGTCAGCTGACGACGCTCGCAGGCCAGATCGCCGTCGCCCGTAGCCTGTGTCGCATGGGGCTCAGGCATCGCCGCCAGACCAGGACGAAAATCCGCACCGCCCCCCTGCAGTGCCGCGGTACGGCCTCGCTTGCGGGTTGGCGCAACGCCCGGGAGTGACGGCTTGCCGGTCGGCCGCGGCTTCGGCGTTCTCAAGTTGAGCTCCAAGTGCCGGCCTGTGCCTGCCTATCGCCACTCATCATTGCTGCATGATCGCATGAATCCATAGGCTGCCATCGGTACTCGAGCCATCAGGATGGAACCCGCACGGCCTCGAGGTTTACGAGCTCGTCCGCAAGCTCCCGCGTTTCAGGTATCGTGCACTTCGATGAAATCATCCATATCCGCTCCGCCGAGCCAGGGAGCACGACAAAGAAGTCGCCGAGGAGATTCAAGCGGCCCGGAGTAATCGCCGAAAACAGAATACTCGCCGTTCCGGTCCCGTCGCCATCAATGCTGATGCTGCCATCCAGCCGATATTCCGAAGCTCTCAGATGCGCGGCCTGGCCCTTTAGTGCGGTAATCGCCGATCTGTGCTTTCCCGTGAGCCTCCCTGCCGCATCGATCTGAAACCGGCCGAGACCGGTGAGAAACCACGGGTCCGAATTCTGCACGGCATAGCCGCTGAACTTGAATGCATACGCGCCCGCCAATTGATCTGGGGTGAACCAGCCGCTTGTCGCCTTGGAAGCGGTGCGCTGTGACCGTAGTCTCGTCGGCATGTTGCGTTGCTCCTCGAGGGCGTCCATGCCCTCATCGTCAGAGCACCACGCTGTGCCTCATCGCGCAAGGAGGACTGTTCCTTGACGGCGCGGCCGGCGACGCGATACGATCACGCTGTTTTTCGTCCTGTCACTGATAAACAATCAAGTAGTGGGAGTGTCGCTATGGCCGGCAGTAAAGATGCCTTCCGCAAGATGTCATTGAACTTGTTGTGCGAGCCGCCACCGAAGGGCACCACGCCCGAGCAGCAATTTGCGCTACACGAGTTTTTCCATGAAGTGCTTGTAGCCGGCTACAAGCTGTACCAGAAAGTTCCGCCGGATATTGCTGCACCGATCATCAAGGAAAAATTCGGGCTGATCATTAAGGATTCCTGAGTCATGGTCCGCTTCAGAGCCTCACTGACCAGCTTGGGAGCCGACTAATCGCGATCCGAATATCAGACCGGCACCCCGGCTGCTGACCGGTTCTATTCGCCGTAGCCACTGATGGCGACTTGAATTGTCTCCAGGCGCGCGCCGTCGGCCGGATTGGCGGCTGGCTTGGTGGTGGAACGCTTGGGCACGCGCTGAGGGTTGATCACGGTGGGCTCGGGCGGCTGAGGCCGCGTCGGTCACGGGCCTTGCGCGGTGAGACGATGGGTGATGAGGGCCAACGCTTCGGCGTGAGGCAAGTGGCGCGGGAGAGCGAGCTTGATCGATCGCTTCGTCTCTTCCACGCGCACTGCGATCTTGACGAAGGCGTTGCGGATCGTCTCGAACGTGGCGCCGCGCCAGCGCGATTTCTTCGGCGCCGCCATGCGCAGCGAATGCAGCAGCCAGTAGGCGCCCATGTGCAGGAACAGGCGGAACTGATTGGCCTGCCAGCGCGAGCACGCCGTTTTGTCGGAGCGCGTGTCGCGCTTCATGTCCTTGATCAGGTTCTCGGCGGTACCGCGCTGGCAGTAGACCTTCTCGTAGAGGTGCTTGGCTCGACCGCCGAGGTTGGTGACGATGAAGCGCGCATCCGTGCCCATCGCGGTCGCCTCGACGCGGGCGATCACCGTCTCCTCTCGCGACCAGGAGTCCGCCGCATACCGGAACTGATGGAACCGGCGGACACGGCCGAGGCTCGGCTTCCAGCGCCATTGGCACTGCTCGCGCCACGGCGCCGCGAGCCCATCGAGCGTCTTGTTGCGCGACAGGCCGAGGATGTAGTCGCAGCGCAGTTTACGCAGCAAATCCAGCACTTCCGGCGCGCAGTAGTGCCCATCGCCGCGCACCAGAATGCCGACCTTGGGCCACTGCCGGCGGATGCGATGGATGACGTGGGCGAGCACGCGCGCGATCTCCTCCCCCGATGGCCGCTTGCCGGGACGGATCAGCGACAGGACCGGCTTGCCGGAGTTGGCCTCGAAGATGTGGATCGGCTGGAAACAATGGCCGCCCGCGTGCGTGTTGAAGAGCGCGAGTTCCTGCTGGCCGTGCACCCTATCGCTGGTGTCGTCGATGTCCAAGACGATGTGCTGTGGCGGCGCCGCATAGCTCCTGCAGAAGAGATCGATGAAGCCGCTGCCGATCTTGTACAGCGTCCGCACATCGGCGAGGTTCTCGAGCCGCGAGATGGTCGGCTGGCTCGGAATGTCGTGACCACTCTCGGGTGCACGCTCGCAGGCGATCAGCAGCGCCGGATCGTGGCGCAGCGCGTCCAGGTCGTCGGCATCCTCGTAGCCGGCCGCGATCGCCATCATGCGCGCCGTAACCATCGCCCGGTAGCTATGGATGACGAGCAGTTGGTTGCGCGTGTCGGGGAGCGGGTCGGCGATCACGGCCGCAAGGTCGAGATGCCGTGCCGCCTCGCGCAGCACTATGAGACCGCCATTGGAGGTGAGGTTGCCAGCATCCCGCGTGGCTGTGAGCGACTTGCCTGCGACGGGTGACAGACCCGGGAGAAACGGCGTAGCGTCCTGCATGGCGGCGGCGTATCCGGTGTGTGACGCGCACGCTCTGCTTCGACACCAGAATGTTACGCCGATCCAAAGGCTTCGTCGCCGCCTATCGCCGCCCGTGCGAGACTACGGCGAATAAAGTGGGTTAGCTAGCTAGCGCTCCGGGCAGCAAGACCTCTTCATCGAACTTCCGGTAACGTGGGGGCGAGGTTGGCAGACACCCGTCGATAGTTTGCGACAGCCGATAGTGAGGAACTAAGACCAGCAGATCAGCGGTTGCCAGCCGCGCGGCCGTCATGTCTCCGCTCAATGCTAATGAAATCGCCGCCCCGACTTGCGCACGGGGAAGCTTTGGATTTGCTTCGCGTCCACGCGAGAAGCACGCGACAGCTTCGTCGACCTGTCCAAGCATCAGATGGGCAAACCCCATGACTGTCCGGGACGCAGCGAGGATCTAGGCGGAGCGCTGCTTCCGCAGCGAGCAACGCGTCTCTCCCCGTGCCAAGATGAACGAGAGAGTTCTCGCGTTGGTGCGGAATGGACACCGGAAGGTGCGGGCCGGCAACTTGGTTTGAGTCGAGTCACGATCGCCGTGACGTTCACCATGTCACGGAAGAAGCTGCCTGAAACCGACCGCCAAATCAGCAGTTTGGTCGCGCACGGCGCAAATTAGTCCGTCTCTCAACCAAGGAGACAGACCATGAATGACAACGACATCTCACGCGACGGACGCATGCCGCGTCGCCCGCCCTGGAATAAGGGCAAGCTGGTTGGGCCGAAGCCGCCGCTGAGACCAAGCCATGTCTGGTCGATCCGAACGAAACTGCAGATGGCTCGGCGAGCAGTCAGTTGCTCTACGCATGACAGGTGAGGTCTGGCAAGGCGACCGAGACCTGCGTCAGCACCGTCACGAGACCTGCATTTGCCGGCCGGTCTGCCCGCAGTCAGCATCGCCGGCGCGAGTCGCAGCGATGGCGCGCCATTCGTTTCGCGCCTACGATGCTTGCAAGAGCGCAGAAAGCCGATGGGCTTCGCACAGGGAGGACGGCATGCTCCGGCAACGGTACGGACTGGCAGTGATCGGCTTGCTGGCGGCGAGCGTTCCGCTGGCGCCCGCCGAGGCGCAGAAGTCTGGCGGCACGCTGCGTGTCTACTCGCCGGACAGCCCGGGCAGCATGTCGATCCTCGAGGAATCGACGGCGTTCGCCGTCGGCCCGATGATGGGCGTGTTCAACAACCTCGTCCTCTTCAACCAGTCGATGAAGCAGAACAGCGTCGAAACGCTGACGCCCGATCTGGCGACGAGCTGGGCCTGGAGCAGCGACAAGAGGCAGCTCACCCTCCAGCTCCGACAGGGCGTGAAGTGGCACGACGGCCGCCCGTTCACGGCCAAGGACGTCGAGTGCACCTGGAACTACTATCTCGAGAGGTCCGAAGCGAAGTTGCGCGTCAACCCGCGCCGCACCAACTACGCCAATCTCGACCGCGTCGAGGTCAAAGGCGACTTCGAGGTGACGTTCCATCTCAAGCGGCCGCAGCCGTCGTTCGTCGCGTTCCTCGGCGGCGGCGTGTCGGCGGTGTATCCTTGCCATGTACCTCCAGAGGCGATGCGCCGACGCCCGATCGGCACCGGGCCCTTCAAGTTCGTCGACTACAAGCCCGGCCAGTTCATCAAGGTCGAGCGCAATCCCGACTACTGGAAGCCAGGACGGCCCTACCTCGACGGCATCGAGTGGGTGATCATGCGCAGCGTCGGCACGGCGCTGCTCGCCTTCGCGGCCAACGAAGTAGACATGACCTTTCCGACCCAGATCACCATGGCGCAGCAGAGGGATGTGAAGAAGCAGGTGCCGACGGCCATGTGCGAGGAAACGCCTGGCACCGTGAACCGGCACGTCATCATCAACCGCAAGATCGCCCCCTTCGACAGCCTGGAGGTGCGGCGCGCCATGGCACTGGCCATCGATCGCAAGGCCTTCATCGACATCATCGCGGAGGGCAAGGGCGATGCCGGTGCCATCCTGCAGCCGTCGCCCGGCGGGCTCTGGGGCGTGCCGCCGGAGCTCTTGAAGGAGCTGCCCGGCTACGATCCCGACATCCAGAAGAACCGCGCCGAGGCGCGCGCCATCATGGAGAAGCTCGGCTACGGACCGCGGAAGCGCCTCAAGTTCAAGCTGACCACCCGCGATCTCGCCATCTACCGCGATCCGGCTGTCATCCTGATCGACCAGCTGAAGGACGTGCATTTCGACGCCGAACTCGATGTCGTCGAGACCGCCGCCTACTTCCCGAAGATCCGGCGCCAGGACTTCGCCGTCGGTCTCAATCTGCAAACGAGCGGCCCCGATCCCGATCAGGTGCTCGATATCTTCTACGGCTGCGGCGCCATCAACAATTGGGACGCCTACTGCAATCCCGAGATCGACAAGCTGATCGAGGCGCAGTCGATCGAGGCGGACCAGACGAAGCGCCGCCAGCTGCACTGGCAGATCGAGAAGCGCCTCGGCCAGGAGGCGACGCGGCCGATCATCTTCTATCCGCAGGGCGCCACTTGCTGGCACCCGCGCGTCAAGGGCCACACGATCCTGGTGAACAGCTTCTTCAACGGCTACCGCTACGAGGACGTCTGGCTCGACCAGTAGCGGCCCGGCCTACGCAAGCACGCTCCCTCAGCATGAGCCATGATGAGTGCCTGACGAGGCGGCCTGTCGAGTCCTTCGGGCCAGAAGCGGTAGCAGACCGCACTGCAATGCGTAGCCCGCCCAGGTCGGCTATCTGGTGGCCAGCCGACCCGTTGCATGAGTAGAACCGCAGAATTCATCAACGCGAGCCAGCGGATAGAATGCTCCATGCCGCAGCGTTGTCGTGCCAATACCTTGTGCGCCTCGATGACAATCGGTGCCTTCTCGATCATGCGCGGCTTAGGCGGATTTACCGGCAAGATTTGAGGGCTGTGCTCGGGGCGCTGCTCGCCTTTTGCCAACTGCCAGCGCCAGCCTTTGCGGCCGGGCACGCGGTCGAGCGCGATCGGATAGATGGTGGCGGGGCCGGGTTCCAGCTTGATCCTGATGAAGTTCTTGTAGTCCTTGATGCCAAGTGCATGCCTGTCCCCTTAGTTCAGGCTGACGTTGCCGCCTGCGCGGCCTGGAACCGGCGGTACGGCGTCATCTGATCGACCAGATCCCGCATGGTCAGCGGCGGTTTCGCGACAGCACTTTCGATCACGCGGGCGGCGATGCG
>JANOJW010000444.1:0-10170 GCA_031418955.1 Hyphomicrobiales bacterium
CCAGTACAAGGGGAAGTAGAGCGGCCCGAAGGCGGGGCCTTGTAATCACTACGCTCGGAGCGTATGAATGGCGGCGAGCTGGTCACCCGACGACATCGCCTACATCGGGGTCGAGCCGGGAATGTCCGAAGGCGACGTAATCACCGTCTCGGTATCGACGCCCGTCGGCGTGTTGCGAATGATTGGCTTGATCGAGATCGAGGGGCGCACCCTCCTCGTATCGGGATTTCATATGCAAGGTGCGTCTCCCGGATCGGTCGGCATCGCCAACCTCCGATTGATCGGCGCGGCAATTCTGGAACGGATCGACTGCGATGAAGGAAGAGTTGAGGGTGCGGTTCGCACGACTGGGGCGAGCCCCGGACATCGTCCGCGTGTCGTCCGGCTCACCCGCCGACCTGGTCATCCGTCCGGCTGATGGTCTTGCAGCCGTGAAGGCGATCTCGGCTATGGAAGCATTCGTGCGGCGCCACACGCCACTGCTCAAGGCGAAGCGCGCCGTCGAGGTCATGATCGAGCAGGGCGAGGCCGTCGTGCACGTTCCGATGGTCGAGAGCGCCAAGGCACTCGGCGCGGATCTGCGCAAGGCTGGCGTCGCAGCGTTCTTGATCGCCGCGGAGGACGTCGACGTGAAGCGCGTGCGTGCGGACCTCGGGCTCACGCAGGAGCAATTCGCCATGCGATACGGCCTCGACATCGATGCGCTGCAGAACTGGGAGCAAGGCCGCTGCCGGCCCGACCGCGCCACACTCGCCTACCTTCGTGCGATCGCCGCGGCCCCGCGCGAAGTCGCCGAGGCGCAGGAGCAGGAGCTCGCCTGACGCGCCACCCAACACGCATGCAACATTACCCCCGCCCGCAAGGAGACCCACCATGACAGCATCACGCACCACCTCCGGACGCGGACGGCTGTTCGCCAGCGTCCTCGATACGATCGGGGATACGCCGGCGATCCGTGTCAATCGCCTCGCGCCGAAGCACGTCGAGCTCTACGTGAAGGCCGAGTTCTTCAATCCGGCCGGCTCGGTGAAGGACCGCCTCGCGATCAGCATCATCGAGGAGGCCGAGCGCTCGGGCGCGCTGAAGCCTGGCCAGACCGTCGTCGAGGCGACGAGTGGCAACACCGGCATCGGTCTCGCCATGGTTTGCGCCGCCAAGGGCTACCCGCTGGTGATCACGATGGCCGAGACGTTCTCGATCGAGCGTCGCAAGCTGATGCGCTTCCTGGGCGCCAAGGTGATCCTGACGCCGCGCTCGGGCGGCGGCCTCGGCATGTACCTGAAGGCCAAGGAGCTCGCCGACAAGAACGGCTGGTTCTTCGCGCAGCAGTTCGAGACGCCGGCCAACGCCAAGATCCACGAGAATACGACGGCCAACGAGATCATCGCGGATTTCAAGGGTAAGAAGCTCGACTACTGGGTGACCGGCTACGGTACCGGCGGCACGATCTCGGGCGTCGCACGCGTGCTGCGCGCCAAGAGCCCGGCCACGAAGATCATCCTGACGGAGCCCGCCAACGCACAGCTCGTCGGCAGCGGGAAGGCTCAGAGCCGCGCCGCCGACGGCTCGCCGAACGCAGGGCATCCGGCGTTCGAGGCGCACCCGATCCAGGGCTGGACGCCGAACTTCATCCCGCTGGTGCTGCAGGAAGCGATCGACAAGAAGTACTACGATCAACTGATCCCGATTGCGGGTGCGGCCGGCATCGAGTGGTCGAAAAAGCTTGCCGCGAGCGAGGGCATCTTCACCGGCATCTCGGGCGGCGCGTCGTTCGCCGTGGCCATGCAGGTGGCCGAAAAAGCTGCGGCCGGATCGACCATCCTGTGCATGCTGCCCGACACCGGCGAGCGCTATCTGTCGTCGCCGCTGTTCGAGAAGATTCCCGACGTCATGAGCGACGAGGAGCGCGCGCTGTCGCTGTCGACGCCGGGGTTCCATATGCCTGTGTGAGTGAGCGGGAGTGAATGCGGGAGTGGGGAGTGGCCAGTCGCCAGTGGGGGTGTATCCTCGCGCTCCTGCACAAAGCACTCCCCACTCCCGACTGGCCACTCCCCACTCCCTGTCCGAAGGACCTGCCCCATGCCCGGCCCTCTTTCCGGCCTCCGCGTCATCGACCTGACCGCCGTCGTGCTGGGTCCCATCGCGACGCTGCATCTTGCCGACATGGGCGCCGATGTCATCAAGGTCGAGCCGCCCGAGGGCGACGTGATGCGCCATCCGGGCAACGCGCCGACGCCCGGGATGGGGCCGATCTTTCTTGCCTGCAATCGCAACAAGCGCTCGCTCTGCCTCGACCTCAAGAAGCCCGAGGCGGTCGCCGCGCTGAAGCGCCTCGTCAAAGAGGCCGACGTGTTCGTACACAACTCGCGTCCTGCCGCCATCGAGCGGCTGGGCCTTGGCTACGCGGACTTGGCGGCGATCAACCCGAAGCTGATCTACGCCTACAGCCTCGGCTACAAGCGGTCGGGGCCCTATGGCGCCAAGCCCGCCTACGACGATCTGGTGCAGGGTGCGAGTGGGGCCGCGATGCTGCAGTCGCGCGTCGATGGCGGACCGCCCCGCTTCCTGCCGAGCGTCATCGTCGACAAGACAACGGGCCTGCATCTGGCGATGGGCATTCTGGCTGCGCTCGTGCATCGCGGGCAGACGGGCGTCGGGCAGATGGTCGAGGTGCCGATGCTCGAGACGATCACCGGCTTCCTGCTGGCCGAGCATCTGTTCGAGGAGACGTATGTGCCTGCGCGTGGCCAATGGGGCTACAAGCGCGTGCTGTCGGCCGAGCGGCGGCCGTATCCGACGAACGACGGCTACGTCTGCGCCATCGTCTACAACGAGAAGCACTGGCGCGCGTTCATCGACAAGATCAAGCGGCCGGAGCTGCTGACCGATCCGCGCTTTGCGACGCAGGCCGCGCGCTCGAGCAATCAGGTCGGCATCCAGGCGATCATCGCGGAGGCGACGCCGGCGCACACGACCGCCGAGTGGCTCGCGTTCTTTGATGCAGCCGACATTCCCGCGATGCCCGCGATCGATCTCGAGGACCTCCCCGATGATCCCCACCTCAAGGCCACCGGCTATTTCACCGAGCGCGAGCACCCGACCGAGGGCCGCATCCGCACCACCGCGAGCCCGTTCGAATTCTCGGCGACGCCGACGGCCTTCACGCGCCACGCCGCGCACCTGGGCGAGAACGGACCCGAGGTGCTGACCGAAGCGGGCTTCACGACATCCCAGATCGAGCGGCTGCAAGCCTCGGGCGCGATGACCGTGACGCGGCCGGCGAAGCAGGCCTGACCGCTCACCCCTTCGGGATGTGCTCGAAGATCTTCGAGTACGTGGTGCGCTGGCGCGTCGAGAAGGCGCCGACCTTGGCGTCGTATTCCGCGATCAACGCTTTGATGTCGGGGCCAGCCATCGCCGCGTTCATGGCCTGCGCCGTCTTGAAGGCATACATGGCCATGTAGGCGTGCGAGCCGTCGCCCTCGACCACCTTGTAGCGAGCGCCGCCGATACAGCCCTTGAAGGCCTTCACGGCGTCGGGCGTGTGCTCGGCGTCATACCAGCGGTTGAAGTCGGCATCGCGCTCGGGCGTCACAGTGGCGCGCACGGTAAGGAAGTGCTCGGGGAACATCATCGGGCTCCTTTTCAGTTGCGCCTTCAGTTGCCCACCAGCAACCGGCGCCCGGCCACATATGTAGCGCGGCCCGCGGACGGGGACACCTGCCATTGGCTCCCGTAGGCTGGGCGCGGTATGGGTAGCCGGCATTCAACCAGAGGACATGCCCCCATGCTGCTCGGCTGCATCGCCGATGATCTGACCGGCGCCACCGATCTCGCCATCATGCTGGCGCGTGGCGGTATGCGCACGTTGCAGGTCATGCAAGTGCCTGACGCGTCCATGGAACTCAAGGGCTACGATGCGATCGTCGTCGCGCTCAAAACGCGCACCTGCCCGGTCGGTGAAGCGATCCACCTGTCCCTCCGCAGCGCCAAGGCGTTGCAGGCGCTCGGCGCGAAGCAGCTCTATTTCAAGTACTGCTCGACCTTCGATTCGACGGACCGCGGCAACATCGGGCCGGTGGCCGAAGCGCTACAGAAGTTCACCGGCAGCGCCATCGCCATCGCCTGCCCGGCCTTCCCGACCAACAAGCGCACCGTCTACATGGGCAACCTGTTCGTCGGCGACGTGGCGCTGGCCGAGAGCCCGATGAAGGACCACCCGCTCACGCCCATGCGCGATTCGAGCCTGGTGCGCGTGCTGCAGCGGCAGTCGACGGGTAAGGTCGGGCTCATCCCGTTCGCTGTCGTCGAGCAAGGCGGGACGGCAGTGGCGCAGGCGATCGAGGCGGCGCGCAAGGCCGGTTACGGCCTCGTCGTCGTCGATGCGGTCACCGACAAGCACCTGTTCGCGATGGGCGAGGCGGTCGCCGACGCAGCCCTTGTCACCGGCGGCTCGGGCGCCGCACTCGGGTTGCCCGCTAATTTCGTGCGCAAGGGCCTCATGACGCCCGCGAGCGCGCCCACCACGATGAAGGCGCCGGCGGGCCGCGCGCTGATCGTCGCGGGCAGCTGCTCGGAGGCGACGCGCGGGCAGGTGGCAGCGGCAAAGGCCGCGGGCGTTCCGTGCTTCGAGGTCGACCCGCTGGCGCTCGCCGCTGGCAAGCTTTCGAGCGGAGAGATCGCAAGTTGGGCGCGCAAGCAGCCAGCCAGCGGGCCGGTGCTGATCTATTCGAGCGCCGATCCCGCGAGCGTGCGCGCGGTGCAGGACAAGCTCGGCCGGGACGCTGCCGGATCCCTGGTCGAGACCGTGCTGGCGGAGGCGACGCGCGTGCTCGTCACGGAAGGCTTCACGCGGCTGATCGTGGCGGGCGGGGAAACCTCGGGCGCAGTGGTCAACGGCCTCGGCGTCTCGGCGCTGGAGATCGGGCCCGAGATCGATCCGGGCGTGCCGTGGACGCGCGCAGCCGGGAGAGATCTCGTGCTCGCGTTAAAGTCAGGTAACTTTGGAGCGCCGGACTTCTTCACCAAAGCCTGGAAGCTGCTGTCATGAGCGCGGAAGCAGAGCTTCGCGAGGCGGTGTGTGCGGCGGGGGCGTCGCTGTTCGAGCGCGGCCTGACGCATGGCTCGACCGGCAATATCTCAGTCGCGCTGCCAGACGGCGGCTGGCTGATGACGCCGACGGGGTCTTCGCTCGGAACGCTCGATCCTGCTAAGCTTTCCAAGCTTGATGCCACAGGAAAACTCGTTGCCGGTGACAAGCCGACGAAAGAGGCGTTCCTGCACACGACGATGTACCGCGAGCGTCCGAGGTCGGGCGCGGTCGTGCACCTGCATTCGACGCACTCGGTGGCGGTGAGCTGCCTCGAGGGCATCGATCCCGCCTGCTGCCTTCCCCCCATCACCGCCTACTACGTAATGCGCGTCGGCACGCTGCCGCTCGTGCCCTATTATCCGCCGGGCGACGAGGCGCTTGCCGACGCGGTGGGCCGGCTCGCGGGGAAGCACCACGCCGTGCTGCTCGCCAATCACGGGCCGGTGGTGGCGGGCTCGTCGCTCTCGGCCGCGCAAGACGCCATCGAAGAGCTCGAGGAGACGGCGAAGCTGTTCCTGATGCTGCGGCGCGAGACTGTGCGCGGGCTGACGCCGGTGCAGGTCGCCGAGCTGCAGCAGCGGTTCCCGAACTGACGACTTTCCGCGGCGCCCCCCTCACCACATCAAGCTCACCGCGAACACCGCGGCGACCGCTGACGCGGTCGCGACCGCGCCAAACGCCATGCGTTTCTGGCCGTCGCGCCAGGGCAGGTTCTCGATGAGGAGAACCCGGATGCCGCCGAGTAGGTGCACAGCGAGCAGCGCGACGAGCCCGATCTCGGCCACCTTGACCAACGGCTGCGCGGTCCATTTGAGAAATCCGTCGAGCCGCGCCTCGCTCTCGATGGCGAGGCCCAGCACCAGGAAATGCAGCGGCAGAAACAGCGCCAGCAGCACGCCCGACACGCGATGGATCATCGCTGCCCGCCAGAGCGTCTCGCGGCGATAGCCGGTGGTGCGCGGACCCGCCATCAGAGCACCACCGCTTTCACCGCGCGCAGGCCGAGCAGCAGCAGAACGAGGCCTAGTCCCCACATCGCCGCATCGAGCACGCGCGGAGTGCGGGCGAGCGCGCGCGGCCCCCATTCGCGCAGCACGCCGCGCACGCCGATAGCGCCGTGCACGGAGGCGAGAACGACGAACAGGCCATAGTAGAGGCCGGCGGCAACGCTGCCGCGCGTGCGGCCGAGAATCTCGGCTGCGCTGATGCCGTTGCGCGAGGCATAGACGATGACGATCAGGTGCCCGACGATCAGCGGCACCATCAGCGCCGCGGTCAGTCGCTGGAGGAGGTAGAGGCGAATGCTCATGGCGTCCGGTCGGGTCGTTCTGGTCGATGGCGGCAGGGCCAACGCTTGCTGCGTACCGTATAGCGGCACGGCGCCAGTCCCGCTACCGCCGCGTGCGACGGCCGCCAATTGATGGAGCCGCAACCACATACCGATTACGGTCCGACCGGCTCGAGGCCGCACCACTCGGCGACGAACAGCGCCATCGTGCCGGTGATGCGCTTCACCGACGCGAGGCTGACGCGCTCGTCGCAGCCATGAATGTTCTCCGAGATCGGTCCATAACAGAGCGACGGGATCTTGTCGTACAGCGCATAGACACGCGTATCGAGATAGCCTGGCGTCATGAAGCTGTTCAGCTCCCGGCCGGTCGATGCCTGATGCGCCCGCGCGAGCACCGCCTCGGCTTCGGTTCCCGGCTCCTGGACATACCCTTCCGCGTGGAAGCCGTTGAAGGTCACCTTCGGCGGTTGGTTGCCGAGGAAGCGATCGGCGCGCGCGAACGCCGCGATCCGATCGGTAATCTGCTTCGCGGCTTCGCCCGCATTGACGCCGGGGTAGAGACCGATGCGGCAGTCGATCCGGCACCAGCACGGCACCGACGACGCCCAGTCACCACCTTCGATCTTGCCGATGTTGAGGTTGATTGGATGCTCTACGTCGGCGAAGTACTCGCGGCCTGCTTTGGCCGTGTTCCATTCCGCTTCCAGCCCGCGAAGCTCGCCGACCACCCGGTAGGCCGCATCGATGGCGTTGGCGCCACTGCCCATCTCGCGGACGTGCACAGGCACCCCGCGCACTTCGACCTGGAACCAGAGCACACCGACATTGGCGCGCACCAGCATCTCCTCTTCGGGCTCCGGGATCAGCACGGCATCGGCCTTGTAGCCGCGCAAGTGGGTCATCAGGGCGCCGTTGCCGGTCGACTCCTCCTCGACGACCGACTGGACGTAAACCGTGCCGGCCGGCTGCAGTCCGATCCGGCGCAAGGCATCGAGACAAAACAGGTTGGCTGCATGACCAGCCTTCATGTCGGCCGCGCCCCGCCCGTAGAGCCAGTCGCCCTCGATCACCGGATCGAATGGCCTATGGGTCCACATGTCCGATGGGCCAGGCGGCACCACGTCGACATGCGCCTGCAGGATCAGCGAGCGGCCAGCCTCTAGGCGGGGACGGTGGATGCCGACGACGATCGGTGCATCGGAATGCTGCGGCGACCAGGGACTGCCGCCCGGATGCGCCCCGGTCGCCTCGCGATCCATCGCGAACCTGTCCATGGCGTAGCCGCGGTCGCGAAGCGCGCGGAACACGAAGTCCTGACAGGTGTGTTCTGCGCCGCGCACGGAGTTGAAACGGATCAGGTCCTGGGTGAACGCGATCTGCTCCGCGAAGCCGGCTTCGACGGCTGCCAGAATTCGGTGGCGCAGGGATTGGTCGAGCGACATGCATGATCCTGTGGGGCTGCGGGTTCGTTCAGGGTTCGCCCAACCACTTTGCCATGACCAATGCCGATTGGCACTGACTGCGGCGTGCCGCCCAGACAGCATTGAGCGCGGCGCCCGCCTCGGCTACGAGGTGGGAATGCTGCAAGCGACCGTCGATGCCTCGTCCCTGGCCCTCGTCCTGCTCGGCGCGGCGATCGCCGGCTTCACCACGGGGTTTGCTGGATTTGGCACGGGGCTCGTCGCCTCCGGCCTCTGGTTTCATGCCTTGCCCGCGGCGATGGTGCCGCCCTTGGTGGTGCTGTCGAGCGTGGCGGCGCAGATCATGGGGCTCGTCACGCTGCGCCCGGCCTTCGACTGGCCGCGGGCAACGCCGTTTCTCGCCGGTGGCCTCATCGGGTTGCCGCTCGGCATCGCGGCACTGGCACATGCGACACCCGGATTGCTGCGCGTCTCGGTCGGCTCGTTCCTGGTGCTCTACGCCGCTTATAGTCTGGCCCAGCGCCGCCGCCGCCAGATCGGCGACTGGGGCGGGCCATCAGCCGACGCCGTCGTCGGTGCGGGCGGGGGATTTCTCGGCGGGTTTGCGGGCCTCTCGGGGCCGCTGCCACTGATCTGGCTGCAGATGCGTGGCGGCTCCAGCGACAGCCAGCGCGCCATTTATCAGCCCTTCAACCTGCTGGTGCTTCTGCTGGCCATCGCCGGCATGGCGTCGACCGGCCAGATCTCGCGCGATCTCTTGGTGATCGCGCTGCTCTGTCTGCCCGTGACGCTCGTTTGCGCCTACATCGGATCCCGCGTCTATACCCGGGTGTCCCCCCGCGTCTTTCAGCGGATCATCCTCGGCCTGCTGCTGGTCTCGGGCCTCACCCTCGTCGGGCAGGCGATGTTCGGCAGATGAAGGTTGCCTCAGCAAGCAATTGCGCCGCGCAGAGCCTTGCGCGAATGTCCGGTCGCGCATCGCCCTGCTTCCGGAGCCCCCACATGATCGAGACACCGCTTGTTCCACTCTCTGCCGTCACCTGGATCGGCGAGGGCCTGAAGCGCCCGGAATGCGTGCTGACGACAGCGAAGGGCGAGGTGTTCGCGGGCGACCATCACTCCGGCATCGCCGAGATCGGAAAACCGAAGCGCGACATCGACGGCGCGCCGCCGGGGTTCCTGCCCAACGGCGTCGCCATGCGATCCGACCGCCAGTTCCTCCTCGCCAATCTCGGCCCCGGCGGCGGGGTGTGGCGGCTCGACCGCAACTGGCGGCTCTTTCCGCATCTGTTCGAGGCCGACGGCGAACTGCTGCGCGTGTGCAACTTCGTCGGCGTCGATAGCGCTGGAACCGAGTGGACCTCGGTCTCGACGCGCACTTTTCCGCGCGAGCTGTCGTTCCGGCCACGGCATGCCGACGGTTTCATCGTTCGCCGCGACAAGCAAGGTGCGCACATCGTCGCCGACGGCCTGGGCTTCACCAACGAGTGCCGCGTCGACCCGACGGGCACGTGGCTCTACGTCAACGAGACCTGCGCACAGCGCGTGTCGCGATTTCCTATCCAGGGTCGATCGCTCGGCCGGCGCGAGACGGTGCACGCGTTCGGTGCGGGCGAGTACCCGGACGGCTTTGCGTTCGACGCGGAGGGCGGCGTGTGGGTCGCCTGCGTGTGCTCGAACCGGCTCATCCGCATCGAGACGACGGGCCGGCGCACGCTGATCCTCGACGGCTCGGACCCAGCTACGATCGCCGAGGGCGAGGCGTTCTTCCACGCCGACAACGGCGGGCGGCATCACATCGAGATCGGCGCGCGCTCGCCCTTGAAGAACATCGCCAGCGTGGCCTTCGGCGGGGCCGACCTCAAGACCGTCTATCTCGGCAATCTCGCGGGATCTGGCATCGTCACGTTCAAGACGCCGATCGCGGGCGCGGAACCGGTGCAGTGGCGGTTCTGACTCCGTACCTACCGTCATCCAGAAGTGCCGGCGTGGCAGAGTCTCTCCACATCTTCGTGACGTCGGTTCCCCGGACGCCAGCCGGCCTTCGGCCGGCGATGAGCGATCCGGGGTCTATCCCGATGCGTGACGGCACGCAGGTGCGGCAATTCGAGGCGCGGCGCGTGCTCCCGACTGTCGGGAAAGACCCCGGATCGGCGAGCGCTGCCCGATGGGCCGCTGCCGTCCGGGGAACCGAATCGTTTCGTCCCGCCAGGACGCCGAAGCCAAACGGAGACTTACTCCCCGCTGCCCCGACCGCACTGCTGTCGTCACGGCCGCGCGGACTTGGCGAGGCGCACGAGGGAAACCATCTCGGCGCGATAGCCGAACGGGTCCGCGCCCTTGGCGCCGTTGGCGAGCGCGATGAC
>JANOJW010000445.1:0-6465 GCA_031418955.1 Hyphomicrobiales bacterium
CTGTCGGGCATCGTCGCGCGGGCGGCTCCGAGATCGAGCAGCACGGGCGAAAGGTCCTCGCGCAGGATGATGTTCTCGGGCGAGACGTCGCGATGGATCAGATTGCGGGTGTGAATGGCGTCGAGCGCCTCGAGGAGGCCGGCGACGATGCGGTCGAGCTCGCCTTGCGTCGGTGGGCGGCCCAGATCGTCCAGCCAGTGCCGCATGGTCGGCCCGGCCTCGAACCGCATCACCATGTAGGCGGTGTCATTGGCCTGGAACACGCGCAGGACGCGCACGATGCAGGGATGGTCGAACTCGGCGACGCGGCGGGCCTCGGTGAGGAAGCGGTCGCGATGCTGGGCGACGATCGGGGGCATGGGCGAGCCGGTCATGCTGGTGAGCTGCATGCCGTCGCCCCGGCCGATCGGGGCGATGTCGAAGGCGTGCTCGCTCGGGTAGTACTCCTTGATGGCGACGCGGGTGGCGAGGCCGAGATCGACGGCCTCGTAGGTGATGCCGAAGCCGCCGGGCGCCAGTTCGCGCTCGATGCGGTACTCGCCAACGAGCACATAGCCTTTCGGCAAGCGGACCCGCTTATCCATGCTCGTCTCGTGCCCCATCAGAACCCTTGAAGTGAGCTTGGCAAAGGCCCCGCTCACTGTCTACTGACAGTTTCGTGACGAGCCGGTTCGAAACTCGAAGCCGTCAGTCGCTGAGCTTCATCTTGGCGAGGAAGGGGCCGATGATGTCGGAGAAGTCGTCGGTCCAGGCCCGCACGCCCTTGGCGTCGAGTTCTCGCACATCGGAGAGCTCGCGGAAGGGCTTGAGTGCGTTCTCGTTCTTGGCGAACACGGCGATGGTGGAACTCGTCGAAGCGTAGCTGCCGTCGGCTGCGTCATCGGAGACGATCAGGCCGTGCGCGCCGGGCACGAGCTTGATGACGGCGCCGAGCACTGCGTCGAGGTCGAGGTAGCGGTTGGAGATGTGCAGCACCGCGAGCCCGTTGGGGCCGACCTTGTCGAGATAGAGGCGCAGCGCCTCGGCAGTCATCAGGTGGATCGGTACGGCGTCCGAGGAAAACGCGTCGACGATGAGCAAGTCAAAGGTGCCGTTGGCTTCCTTGGCAAGGGTCAACCGCGCGTCGCCGATGACGATGTCGGGCGGGTTGGGCTGGCAACTTGCCAGATACGAGAAGTTGTCGGTGTTGGTGGCGATCCTGACCATCAGCGGGTCGATCTCGTAGACGCGCCACTTCTCGCCTTCCGCCGCGTGGCAGGTCAGCGAGCCCGAGCCCAGGCCGATGACGCCGAAACGCCCCGTGCCGCCGGTCTTGGTGACGTGTTCGCGCGCGATCTCGACCGACTTCGCCATCGGGCTGTTGGGGTGGTAATAGGTGACCGGCGTCGTGTCGACGACGATCTCGCCCTTGTCGTTGCGGATGCGCTGGGCGCCGTGCAGCGTAGTGCCGTGCATCAGGATGTTGTAGTCGCCCGAGGCGTAGACGCGATAGACGCCGAAGTAGCTGCGCTCGGCGTCGGAACGGCGGACGCCCGAGGGGAGCAGCACGACGGCTGCGCACATGCCCAGCGCCAGGATGAGCTGCCGCGGCGGCGAGCGCCAGGCAAGCGCCAGCAGCAGGGCAAGCGCGCCAACGACGGCGGTGGTGGCGCCCCATTCGAACACGCCGGTCCTGAGCGCGTTCCAGGCGGCCATCGGACCCGAGATCCACCATGCCGCGCCGGGGATCTGCGCGGTGTCGAGCGAGACCATGCGGGCGATGCCGCGCGGCAACCAGATCACCGCCAGGATCGAGGCGGCGACGGCGAGCCACGACAGCAGCAGGTCGTCGACTTTCTCGCGGCTGAATTCGAATTTCAGCGCGTTCGGGCGGCAGGCCATGGTCAGCGCAAGCAGCAGCGGGTACTCGAAGATCTCGGAGAACAGCTTGGGCGCGATCAGCGCGGCGAAGAGGCCGCCGAGCACACCGCCGAGCGACATCCACAAGTAGAACTCGGTCAGATGCCGGGCGTGGGGCCGCGCCTCGTAGAGCGTGCGGTGGGCGACCATCGTGGAGGCGAAGAACACGATCAGGCCGATGGGTGCCGAGATGAACCAGCTCTCGTGGCGGGTTTGGGCGAGCGCCAGCAGGCCAAGCACCACGGCGACGAGATGGGTGCCGCGCAGCCACTCGATCGGCCGCCACTTGAGGAACGCCTGGGCGAGGAGCGCGGTGACGCTCGCGCCGAGTGCCCACCAGCCGATTTGGGTCCAGGTCACGTCCCAGTTGCGAATGCGCTCGCCGTAGAATTTCGCGAGCATCGCGACGCCCAGGCCGATCAGCAGCGCGACGGGAATGGCGAGGATCGGCCGCTCGCGGAACACCAGCACGAAGGTCAACAGGTACAGCGCCAGCGGCAGCACCCACAGCAGCGGCGCCGACGCGATGTCGGTGGTGACGTGGTTGGTGAAAGCGGTGAGCAGCGCCGAGGGCACCAGCGCCAAGCCGATCCAGGCGAGGCGGCGGCCCCAGGTCGGGACCTCGGAGGGAGCGTCGGCGGCGGCGAGCCCGGCGGACGAGGCGTCGCTGGAGGAGGCTTGGCGCGGGGCGTCGGCCATGCGCACGAGCAGGAACGCGGCGGCGATGGCGACGATCAGGGCCATGAAGCCGGCGGTCCAATAGCTGGACAGCTGCTTCAGGCCGAACGCCGGTTCGAGCACCAGCGGGTAGCCGAGCAGCGCGATCATGCTGCCGAGGTTGGAGGCGCCATACAGGAAATAGGGATCGTTGCCGTGCGGGTGGCCGGTCTCGGAGAACCAGGCCTGTAAGAGCGGCGCGTTGGCGGAGACGGCGAAGAAGGGCAGCCCGACGCCGATGGCGAACAGACCGAGCTGCCACAGGTAGGGCTCGCCGGGCGGCGGCTCGCCAAAGCTCGTCGGCAGCCCGATCGGCAGCGTCAGCAGCGCGATCGCGCAAACCGCCAGATGCACGAAGCCTGCGGTGCGGGGGGGCAAGAAGCGGTTGAGCAAATGCGCGTAGAGGTAGCCGGCAAGCAGGGCGGCCTGGAAAAACAGCATGGCGACGGCCCACACCGACGGCGCGCCGCCCAGCACGGGAAGCACCATCTTGGCGAACATCGGCTGGATCGAAAACAGCAGCAGGGCCGACAGGAACGTCGTCGCCGTGAACACCCAGAGCGCGTTCGCCCGGGCCGAGTTAGCTGGCGAGGCAGCCGTCGTGCCGGCGCCGGTTGGCGCTGGCATGGTGCTGCCGTGTGACTTGTCCTGCATCGTTAGGTCCTTACAACTCATGCTTGCCCGGCCGGAACGCGAGCAGCGCCCATTATCAGGCCGTGGCGGTCGACGGGGATAAGTTTCTTACCCTTTTTCGACCGACAGGGTTACCGCGGTGGCGGCTGATTTCGGTCCAGGTCGGCCTGGAATTTGTGACAGGTCGGGACTATAAGCCGTTCATGCAACCGGACAAACCGCAAACGCCTCAGGCGACGGACGAACCGCCACGCCCATCTCTACGGATTGCGGGGGCGGGCGTGCTCGACCTTGCCGCGTTCATGGCGGCGCTGGGCGCGAAGCAGCGGCTGATCGGCATCGACGTCGGGACGAAGACGCTGGGCTTGGCGCTGTCGGACGTCGAACGGCGCATCGCCTCGGGGCTCGAGACGATCCGGCGCCGGAAGTTCACGATCGATGTGGCGGCGCTGCTGGCTCACGTCGAGGCGCACGGGGTCGGCGGCTTTGTGATCGGCATGCCATTCAATCTCGACGGCAGCGAAGGGCCGCGTGCGCAGTCGACCCGGGCCTTTGCGCGCAACCTCGAGAAGCTCACGCCGGTGCCCATGCTGTTCTGGGACGAACGGCTGTCGACGCAAGCGGCGGAGCGGACGCTGCTCGAGAACGACACGACGCGAAAGCGCCGCGCCGAGGTCATCGACAAGATGGCGGCGACCATCATCCTGCAGACCGCGCTCGACCGCATGCGTAACGCGGGGATCGCGGAGGCGGAGGCGGGGGCTTTGGAGGCCGGGGGAGGGGAGTGAGGCCATGCGCGAGGCGCTGATGGCGGTGCCGGTGTCGTTCGTGGTGCTGCTCGTGGTGTTCCGTCTGCTCGAGCTGACGCGACCGCGCGAGAAGCGGGTGCCGATCCTGCGGGCGGGGTTTGCGACCGACGCGGCCTACTGGCTGTTCACGGCGCTGGCGACACGGCATGCAACGCGCATCGTGGTGATCGTGGCGCTGGTGCCATTGGCGTTGCTGATTTACGGCCGCGTCGACAAGACGCTGATCGAGGGCGGCTATGGGCCTGTGAGCCGTTTGCCGCTGTGGCTGCAGGCGATCCTCATCATCGTGATCGGCGACTTCATCGGCTATTGGATGCACCGACTGTTCCACACCGGCCGGCTCTGGCGCTTCCATGCGATCCACCATTCTTCGACCGCGCTCGACTGGCTTGCGTCCGTGCGCGTGCATCCGCTGAACGACGCGGTGATGCGGGTAGCTGGCGTGCTGCCGCTCGTGGCGCTGGGTTTTGCGCCGATCGCCGTTGCGGGCGTGGTGCCGGTGCTGACGTTCATGGCGATCTTGCTCCACGCCAATCTCGATTGGGATTGGGGTCCGCTGCGCGCGGTGATCGCGAGCCCGCGCTTCCATCGCTGGCATCACACCAGCGAGGCGGACGGCCGCGACAAGAATTTCGCCGGGCTGCTGCCGCTGTGGGACATCCTGTTTGGCACCTACTACATGCCGAAGGCTCGCGTGCCGACGGTGTTTGGAACGGATACGGCCGTGCCGCCGGGACTGATGCGGCAATTGATCTTTCCGTTCCGGTGGCGGTAGGGTGCAGCGGTTCGCCCGCCGTCCACTGTCGCGTCCTGAGATGCAGAAAATGCCACCCGCCAAGATGCCGCTCACCGGCGTAATGCCGATCGCGCCGACGCCGTTTCAGTCCAACGGCGATCTCGACCTCGACGGCATGCGCCGCGTGATCGACTGCATGGTCGACCAGGGCGTCGATGCGATCTGCATCCTCGCCAACTACTCCGAGCAGTTCCTGCTGACCGACGAAGAGCGCGACACGCTGCTCGGCCTCACCATGGATCACGTCAAGGGCCGCGTGCCGGTGATCGTGACGGTGAGCCACTTCTCGACGCGCATCGCTTCCACGCGGGCAGCGGCGGCGGCGAAAGCGGGCGCGGCCATGCTGATGATGATGCCGCCCTATCATGGCGCGTCGCTCAGGGCCGACGAGACGGGCATGCTCGAGCACTTCCAGCGCGTGGCTGAGGCCGCAAAGATCCCGATCATGGTGCAGGACGCGCCACTGTCGGGTGTGGCGCTGTCGGTGCCGTTTCTGGCGCGGCTGGCGAAGGAGATCCCGCTCGCCGCCTATTTCAAGATCGAGGTGCCGGGGACGGCGGCCAAGCTGCGCGCGCTGATCGCGGCTGGGGCCGAGAGCATCGCCGGGCCCTACGACGGCGAGGAATCGATCACGCTGATGGCCGATCTCGATGCGGGCGCGACGGGGACGATGCCGAGCGCGATGGTTCCCGATCTGATCAAGCCGGTGGTCGAATTGCACCGTTCGGGGAAGCGCCGTGAGGCAGCGGTGGCCTATGCGAAGGTGCTGCCGCTGATCAACTTCGAGAACCGTCAGTGCGGCCTGCGCGCGACCAAGACCGTGATGATGGCGGGCGGCGTGATCAAGTCAGACGCCGTGCGCCATCCGCTCGAGCCGTTGCACGCCGACACGCGAGCGGGGCTGCTGGAGCTGGCGCGCGAGGTGAACCCGCTGGCGCTGCGGTGGGGGACGTGAGTGTGGTGGCGAGGGCGCTCCAATCCTTGACCCTGAAATGGGATTAGGTATTATCTATTAATATAACCCCAAGGAGGTGCCCATGCCCAAGTCCGTCGCCCTCGGGGAGCATTTCGAGCGCTTCATCGCCGATCAGGTGGCTGCCGGCCGTTACAACAACGACAGCGAGGTCGTTCGCGCCGGACTCCGCCTGCTCGAGGAGCATGAGTTGAAGGTCCGCGAGTTGCGCGCTCTCATCGACGAGGGTGATCGCGCCTACGTCGAAGGCCGCTATACCGTGGTCGAGAAACCTGGCGATCTCGCCGCCGACATTGTTGCACGGGGGCGTCTGCGCGCCGCGGCAAAGAAGGCTTCTGCCTAATTCACGCTGTTGGCTCGCGCCGTCCGACTGCCGCCTCTACGATGGCTGGCATCCACAGGAGATGCGCCATCCACCCCCGCACCCTTATCCTGACCGATCCGGCAAAGGCCGACCTCGACGACATCCACGATTACATTGCCGGCGACAGTCCCAACGCTGCTGAGCGGTTCACCACCGAACTCATAGCCGATCTCCACCGCGTGGCTGGCCTCGGCTATAGCGGCTCCAACCGCGGCTGGATCAAGGCCAGCCTTCGGCTCCATGTCTACGGCAACTTCTGCGCCTACTTCCGCAT
>JANOJW010000446.1:0-6267 GCA_031418955.1 Hyphomicrobiales bacterium
GTCGCCATCATCGCGGGCGTCTTCGCGCCCTGGCTCGCCCACACCGACCCGGTGATGGATGCCAACTTGATGAACTCGGAGATCGCACCGGGCCGCGACTATTGGTTTGGAACCGATGCTCAGGGCCGCGATATCTACTCGCGCGTCCTGCACGGCGCGCGCATCTCGCTCACCGTCGGCATCCTCTCGCAGCTCATCAATTCGGTCATCGGCGTCACGCTCGGCCTCACCGCTGGCTACTGGGGCGGCTGGTGGGACGATGTCGTCAACGGCCTCACCAACCTGATGCTGGCGATCCCTTCGCTGATCTTCGCGCTGGCCATCATGGCGGTGCTGGGCGCGGGCCTGGGCTCTCTGCTGATCGCGCTCGGCCTCACCAACTGGTCGTTCACGTGCCGGCTGTCGCGCGCCGCCGCCCTCTCGCTCAAATCGCAAGGCTACGTGCAGGCGGCCAAGGTGCTGGGCTACAGCGATATCCGCATCATGCTGACCCAGCTGCTGCCCAACATGCTCGGCCCCGTCATCGTCATCGCCACACTCGGCATGGGCGGCGCCATTCTCGCCGAGGCCGCGCTCTCGTTCTTGGGGCTCGGCATCCGCCCGCCACACCCGAGCTGGGGCAGCATGCTGTCGGAAGCACGTGACCAGATCACCACCGCGCCGTGGCTCTCGATCTTCCCCGGCCTCGCGATCTTCCTCACCGTCCTCGGCCTCAACCTGCTGGGCGACGGCCTGCGCGACATCCTCGACCCGCAATCGCGGAGCCGCCGGGCATGATGGCGACCGTGACCGCGACCACGACCACCCCGCTCCTCGCCGTCGAGAGCCTGCGTCTCGACATCGTCGCTGGTGGCGCCGCGCACGCAGCCGTCGACGGCGTCTCCTTCGAGATCGCGCGCGGCGAGACGTTCGGCCTCGTCGGCGAATCTGGCTGCGGCAAGTCGATCACCGCGCTCGCCGTCATGGGCTTGCTCAAGCCCCCGCTCGGAGTCGGCGGCGGCCGCATCAAGCTCGAAGGCCGCGAAATCCAAAGCCTTCCCGCCTCCGAGATCCGCAAGCTTCGTGGCAAGCGCATCTCCATGATCTTCCAGGAGCCGATGACGGCGCTGAACCCGCTGTCCCCTGTCGGCCGCCAGATATCGGAGATGTTCGTCCTGCACGAAGGCGCGACCTGGCGCGAGGCCGAGCGCCGCGCCGTCGAGGCCCTCGCCAGCGTGCGCGTGCCGGCGCCCGAGCGGCGCGTCAAGGACTACCCCCACCAGCTGTCGGGCGGCATGCGCCAGCGCGTCATGATCGCCATCGCGCTGGCCTGCCGTCCTGATCTGCTGATCGCCGACGAGCCGACCACCGCCCTCGACGTCACCGTGCAGGCCGAAATCATCGACCTGATGCGCGATCTGTGCGCCGAGCGCGGCACCGCGATCCTGATGATCAGCCACGACCTCGGCCTCGTCGCCAACATCTGCGCCCGCGTCGGCGTCATGTACGCCGGCCGCATCGTCGAGATGCGGGCCGCCGACGCGCTGTTCCGCGGTCCCCGCCACCCCTATACGCAAGGTCTCGTCGGCTCGCTGCCGCGGTTGGGCACGCGCGCGGCGAACGGACAGCGCAAGCTGCAGGAAATCACCGGCGTCGTGCCAGCCATCGCCGATCTGCCGCCGGGCTGCCGCTTCCACCCGCGCTGCGGTCGCACGACCGACCACTGCAAATCCGCCGATCCAGCCACCACAGCACTCGAGGGAGGCGGCCTCGTGCGCTGCCACCATCATGGCTGAGGCAGCAACGCTCGACACGCCGGCACTTCTCGACGTCAGGGATCTCGCCGTCCACTTCGAACTCGGCTCTGCGCTGCCGTTCTTCGGCGACCGCAAAACACTGCGCGCCGTCGACGGCGTCGACCTCACCTTGGCGCCCGGCGAGTGCCTCGGCCTCGTCGGTGAGTCGGGTTGCGGAAAATCGACGCTGGCGATGGCCATTCTCGGGCTCCTGTCGCCGACGCGCGGACGCATCACCCTCGACGGCCGCGCTGTCAATCCGGCGACCGACCGTGGCCATCTCGCGCGCACGGTCCAGATGGTGTTCCAGGACCCCTATGCCTCGCTCAACCCGCGCCAGACCGTGCGCCGCACGCTCGCCGATCCCTTGCGCATCCACGGCATCACCAACGCCGGCGAGATCGCCGACCGCGTCGCCGACATCATGGCCCGCGTCGGCCTGCGGCCCGAGCAGGCCGACCGCTATCCGCACGAGTTCTCGGGCGGCCAGCGCCAGCGCATCGGCATCGCCCGCGCGCTGATTCTGCGCCCCAAACTCGTCATCTGCGACGAGCCCGTCTCCGCACTCGACGTATCCATTCGCGCCCAGATCATCAACCTGCTGCTGGAGCTGAAAGACAGCCTCGGCCTAGCCGATCTCATGATCAGCCACGACCTCGGCGTGGTCGAGCACATGAGCGACCGCGTCGCCGTCATGTATCTGGGCCGCATCGTCGAGACCGGGCCCTGGCGCGAAATCTTCGAGCGGCCATCCCACCCCTACACGCGCGCCCTGATCGCCGCGATCCCCGATCCCTTCCTGCCCGAAACCGCACAATTGAAACGCGTTGGCGGCGAGATCCCGAGCCCGCTCGATCTCCCGACCGGCTGCGTCTTCCACCCTCGCTGCCCGCTCGCCATCGAAAAGTGCCGCAGCCATCCCAGCCCCTCGCTCCAAATCGTCGGCGACGGCCACCTCGCAAGCTGTTGGCGTGCCGGCGAAACGACCTGACCCCCTGATCCCTGCCCCTGGCAATTCCGCCCGCGCCATGCGATCAGGCGCGCCAGCACTCCACGATCGAGCAGCAGGATACCATGGCGGCAGACGTCGAGACGATCGTCATCGGAGCAGGCGCCGTCGGCCTCGCCGTCGCCCGCGCGCTCGCGTTGCGGGGCCAGGAGGTGATGGTGCTCGAGCAGCACGACCTCATCGGCTCCGAGACCTCGTCGCGCAACAGCGAGGTGATCCACGCCGGCATCTACTATCCGCCGGGCTCGTTGCGCGCCAAGCTCTGCGTCGACGGCAAGGCGATGCTCTACCGATTTTGCGCCGACAACGGCGTGCCACATCGACCGATCACCAAGCTGCTCGTCGCCACCGCCGAATCTCAACTGCCCAAGCTCAAGGCGATTGAGGACACCGCCATCAGGAACGGCGTCACCGACCTGCAACCGCTCACCGGCGCGCAAGCGAAAGCCCTCGAGCCCGAGCTCGCCTGCGTCGCCGCCATGCTCTCTCCCTCGACCGGCATCATCGACAGCCACGGCTACATGCTGGCGCTCGAGGGCCACATCGAGTCGAACGGCGGCCAGGTCGTGCTCAACACGCCGGTCACGAGAATCGGCATCACCCCCGCCGGCTTCTACGAGGTTCATACCGGCGGCGAAGCGCCCGCGATGATCACGGCAAAGCGGCTCGTCTCGTCTGCCGGCCTGCACGCGTCGAAACTTGCACGCACGCTCTCTTGGACAGGAAACTATAGGCCTCCCGAGACCTACTACGCCGTCGGCCAGTACTACGCCTACTCGGGAAAATCGCCGTTCTCGCGCCACATCTACCCAATGCCGGACGGCGCCTGGCTCGGCCTGCACGTCACCGTCGACATCGGCGGCCGATGCAAGTTCGGCCCCGACATCGAATGGATCCCA
Organism: Hyphomicrobiales bacterium; assembly: GCA_031418955.1. Taxonomy (GTDB): domain Bacteria; phylum Pseudomonadota; class Alphaproteobacteria; order Rhizobiales; family Hyphomicrobiaceae. Next base: position 3,684 of record JANOJW010000446.1, read on the forward strand.
GAAATCGATTATTCCTTCGATGAGTCAAAGATCGAGAAGTTCTTAGGCTTCATCCGCACCTATTACCCGGGCCTCGACTCCTCGCGCCTCCACGCCGACTACACCGGTATCCGCCCCAAGCTCTATCGCGAGAACGAGCCGGTGCCGGACTTCTTCCTGCATGGTCCCGAGACGCATGGTCTCCCCGGCCTCATGCTCCTCTACGGCATCGAAAGCCCCGGCCTCACCGCCTCCCTCGCCATCGCCGAACTGGTCGCCGACCGGATTTAACGCGGCGCATCGACCACCCTTGCTCGCCTCCCGTCGGCGGGCCACTGTGCGGTCAGACGTGCCCTCCGATCAGGACCGATCCATGAAACGCAGCCACTTCGGCGCTGTGATGCTTGCCTTGGCCCTTGCCGGTGTCCAACCGTCCCTCGCGGCGGCGCAAGGGTTCCCCGAGAAACCGATCAATCTCGTCGTGCCGTTCCCTCCGGGCGGGGCGGGCGACATCTTCGCGCGCATCATTGCTGGCGAAATGCAGCAGCGGCTCGGCAAGCCGGTGATCGTCATGAACAAGCCCGGCGGCGGCACGGCGATCGCGGCGCGCGAGGTCGCAAACGCGCCACCCGACGGCTACACGATCTTGCAGGGCTCGAACTCGACGTTCGTGTTTCCGCACGCAATCAAGGAAGATCTGCCCTACGACAGCGTCAAGCAGTTCGAGCCGATCGCGATCCTCGCCAACGTCTCGCTGGTGCTCGCAACGCATGCCGACCACCCGGTGAAGGACGTGGCAGCGCTGGTTGCGGCGGCAAAGGCGGCCCCTGGCAAGCTGCCGCTCGCGTCCTATGGCGGCGGCACGATCTCCCACTTCGCTGGCGAGATGTTCAAGTCGGCGGCCGGCATCGAGATGGTGCACATTGCGTACAAGGGCAGCGCGCCGGCGATGCAGGATCTGCTCGCCAAGCAGGTGGCGTTCCTGGTCGACACGGCAGTCGCGGTGCGACCCCGGGCCGAGGACGGAAAGGTGCGCGCACTCGCCGTGTTCTCTGGCAGGCGCTCCGCCTTCATGCCCGACACCCCGACCCTCGCCGAGCTCGGGTTCGCCGGCATGGACCTCGACGCCTGGATCGGGTTCGTGGTGCCGAAGGGCGTGCCGGCCGATGTGCGAACCAAGCTTGCGGGAACAGTCGAGGACGTGATGAAATCGGTAACCGTCGTCGAGCGCCTAGGCAAGCTCGGGTTCGAGCCGGCGTTCGCCACGATTTCCGACTGGCCCGAGCGCATCGCCCGCGACATCGCCGCCATGAAGGCGGTTGCCCAGAAGGCCGGCATCAAGGCCGACGACTGAGCAAAGCCATCCAACTTCCTACCCTACGCCCTGGTATGCCCGGCCTGCGATGTTTCATCGCCGGGTGAGCAAGACCGATTGCGAGGGATGTTCGGCTGATATAGTGCCGCTCCAAGCGAATACTGGCAATGGAAGGCACGACGGACATGGCGGTAGTGAAGAGCGGCAAGAGCAAAGTGAAGAAGGTCGTTCTCGCCTACTCCGGCGGTCTCGATACCTCGATCATCCTGAAGTGGCTGCAGGAGACCTACGACTGCGAGGTCGTGACGTTCACGGCCGACCTTGGCCAGGGCGAGGAGCTGGGCCCGGCGCGCGACAAGGCCCTGAAGCTCGGCATCAAGAAGAGCAACATCCATATCGAAGACCTGCGCGAAGAGTTCGTCCGCGACTTCGTGTTCCCGATGTTCCGCGCCAATGCGCTCTACGAAGGCATCTACCTGCTCGGCACGTCGATCGCGCGGCCGCTGATCGCGAAAGCCCAGATCGACATCGCGCGCAAGGTCGGCGCCGACGCTGTCTGTCACGGCGCCACCGGCAAGGGCAACGACCAGGTGCGGTTCGAGCTCAGCTACTATGCGCTGGAGCCATCGATCAAGATCATTGCGCCGTGGCGTGAGTGGGAGTTCAAGGGCCGCGCGGACCTGCTGGAATTCGCGCGCAAGCACGACATCCCGATCGCCAAGGGCAAGGAGAACGACGCGCCGTATTCAGTCGACGCCAATCTGCTGCACTCGTCCTCGGAGGGCAAAGTGCTCGAGGATCCGGCCATCGAGGCGCCGCCGATGGTCTACCAGCGTACGATCTCGCCGATGGACGCGCCCGACAAGGCGACCGAGATCACGATCGGGTTCGCCCGGGGCGATGCGATCTCGCTTAACGGCAAAAAGTTGCGGCCGCACGACCTGCTGACCGCGTTGAACAAGCTCGGCCGCGACAACGGCATCGGCCGCATCGATCTCGTCGAGAACCGCTTCGTCGGCATGAAATCGCGCGGCATCTACGAGACGCCGGGCGGCACCATCCTGATGGCCGCGCACCGGGCGATCGAGTCGATCACGCTCGACCGCGGCGCCGGTCACCTCAAGGACGAGCTGATGCCGAAGTACGCCGAGCTGATCTACTTCGGCTTCTGGTTCTCGCCCGAGCGCGAAATGCTGCAGGCGCTGATCGACCGGAGCCAGGAGCACGTCGAGGGTGACGTGCGGCTCAAACTCTACAAGGGCAACGTCATGGTCACGGGGCGCGAGAGCC
>JANOJW010000447.1:0-3424 GCA_031418955.1 Hyphomicrobiales bacterium
GTTCAGCCCGATCGGTTTGAGTAGCCGATACAACGCCATGACGCGCGCCCAGAGCAGCCCTCAACCGACCTCCTGGACTAGCAGTCGGAGTTTAAAGAGCGTTGAACGGAGCAGGTTAATCCGGCGAATACGGGTGCAACGGCACGGACAGACGCTCAGGCAGCTCGAACTGCTCGCGCAGTCTCGAGCCAGCCCTTGATGCGCTCGATGTCAGGCGGGTCGCCGTTGCGCAGCACCCGGTGCCCGTCCGCCGTCGCGGCAAAACCAAGTACTCGGGCGCACAGCACGTCGGGTTCTGCATCGACGATCGCGTCGACGGTCCGGTAACCCGCGCCGACCAGCAGCTGCGCGTGCGTGCCGCGCAGACCCGCAACGGTGCACACGAGCCGCGCCTGATCCTGCCAGTCGCGCACCGCGCCGGCATCGATCCCGCGGGTGTCGAGCGCCTCAGCCACCATCTCGGGCCGGCAGGCGAGCAGGTCGTCGACGGTCACGAGGCCGAGCGGAATGAGTCGCTCGGCCATCTTCGGGCCGATCGAGGGCGCATCGACGATGTCGTGCGCGCCGGTCAGATAGATGCGCGGGCCGGTGCGCAGAGGCTCCATGGCGGCTGATGCGACGACGCGGAGGGCCGCCGCCATCGGCGCGATCTGTCGCTGCTCAACTGGGATGCGGGCAGGTGCCAGGGGTTCGACGGGTGTTTCGACGGGAGCAACAACGGTCGGCGGCGTTGCATCGCGCACCCCGACCGGCTCCGCCATGCTGCGTCGACGCTCGACCGCCTCGACCGGCGCTGCCTGATCGGCCGCGGCGGGAGCTGGCCGCGGCGGCTCGACGACGAGCGCCTCGGGCAGCGACCGATCGAGCGCGGGCGCTGCGACCCTGGCGGCCGGCGCCGGGATCGGCCGGGATGCGGCACGTCGCTGGCGCTCGCGGCGCGCAACCGTGGTCTCGACGGCAACCCGCGGTGCATAAGGAATGACCGCCGCCGCCTCCACTGGCTTGCGCTTCGCGAGCACCTCAGCCGCGAACGCATCGCGCACCACGCGCTCGTCTTCGGGCAGGTTCTTCTCGACCGTGCCGGTCGCCTTCAACTCGTCGTAGATGCGTTCGACGAGGCGGCGCTCGTCGGCGTTCTCGATCCGACGAGTCCAGCGTGCGGCAGGGATCTTGATGGTCGCGAGGAACGTCTCGAGCCCGAGCGTCACCTCCGGGGGGCTGGCCTTCGCCTCGGCGATCGCGCGTGCGATCACGGTTGCAACGAGACCGCGCGCCAGCTCGAGCAATTGGGCGACGATGCGCTTGGCGATAATATCGAGCCCCGTCGGCGGGTCGACCACCGCGCGGTGGATGTCGAAATGCGCGATCAGTTTCTCGTAGTGGCCATTCGCCTCGCTCGCGGCTTCGGCGACCAGCACCTCGAGCCAGTTCGGCGTGGTGCCCGCCTCGATGCGCCGCCGCTCGGCCATCATGGCCATGCCCTGCAGTTCACCATAGGCATTCGACACGCTCCACTCGAAGGCGCGATGAATCGCGTTCTCGGCCTCCGACTGCGCAGTGTGGAACGGCTGTACCGGGTCGGTGAGATAGTGGCTCATCACGCCGGCTGCGTAGGCCGCCGTCGGCCAGTCGTGCGCGTCGAGCGCCTCGACCAGATGTCCGTACCAGCTGCGCGCCTTCTGCGGCGCCCCGCCCCACCAGTCGTCGCGCGGATGCAGCACGTGGTTGGTGAAATCCTTGAACTCGGCGTCGGGCGCCTTCGACCCCTGCAACAGCACCGCCCAGTGCTTCAGGAACATGCGCTGCCACTGCTCGGCATCGGCGACGTCGAGCCGCGCCACGGCGTCGAGCGTCAACTTATGATGCGTGCCACGGGCGTGGACGGCATGCAGGATGCGAAAGAGCAGACTCATGGCGGTCCTCGTCGGCAGCGTCGCCCATTCCGGGCCCAGTGTGCAGACGCTTGCGTGAGTCGCGGCGAAAATCCAAGCCCGCCCCCCACGCGAATCAGTGGCTAACCGTCACGACCGGCCGGCCGGCGTGGCAGACGGTACCCGCGGCTCACTCCTTGGCCTTCCTCTCGGCGTAGTCGTAGACGGCGGTGTGGTCGGCTGAGGGACCCAGCTCCTTCAGGACGCGGCCGAGCAGCTCGGAGACGAAACCGAGCTCGGCCGCGTCGATGCCGAGCTCCTTCGCGAGCCGGCTCGCCATGCCGACGTCCTTGTCCATCAGCGCCAGCGCGAAGCCCGAGTTGAACGCATGGTTCAGCATGTAGCGCTCGGCCTTGTTCTCGGTGGTGTTGTTGCGGCCCGTCGAGGCGTTCAGCACCTTTGTCATCACCGCGCCGTCGAGGCCGAACTTCTGGCCGACCACCAGCGCCTCCGCCGTCGCCATGAGGCCGGCCGCCGACACGTAGTTGTTCAGCGCCTTCATGGCATGGCCCGATCCCAGCGGCCCCGTGCGGTGCACCGTTCCCATTGCCCTGAGCACCGGCTCGACCCGGTCGATGTCCTCCGGGCGGCCCCCCGCCATGATCGCCAGCTGCCCGGTGATCGCCTTGGGCACGCCGCCCGACACCGGCGCATCGACGAGCGCGATGCCCTGGACGGCAAGTTCCTCGCCGAGTTTCTGCGTATCGATCGGATAGGACGAGCTCATGTCGATGACGACGCCGCCCTTTGCCTGTTTCGAGGCGAAGCCCTTGCCCCCGCCGCTGCCGCCGAAGGTGGCGGCCCGCACGACCCCGCTGTCGGGCAGCATGGTGATGATGGTCCGGCACTCGGCGCCCAGACGCTCGAGGTCGGACGCCACGGAGACCATGTTGCTCTCGGCTGCGAGCGATCCTGTCACCTCGGGGCGCGTGTCGTAGAGCATCACGGGATGCTCGGCCTTGACGAGGCAGCGGGCCATCGGCGCGCCCATGTTGCCAACGCCGACGAGGCCAATTCGCTCGCGCATGAATGAGGTCCGCCATGAGAGTTGCCCGATACCGCGAACCTATGCCGGCGCACGCTGGACTGCAACGCGACCGACATGTCCTGGCTGGAAGCACGAGGTCACCCAAATCGTGCCCGAGCTGCTGGTTCGGATTTGCGCCGCGACACCGGGCAGACCACTGACGCCCCAATCGGGAGGGGGGATCGTCGCCTTGTCACGCCCACCACCAGACGACCGCCTCTCTGCTACACGAAGCCGCGGGACCCGAACCTCGTGGAGGTTGTCTGACCGGGCGTCGGCTGCTAGAAGCGCGGCCGTGCGTCACGGCGCAGCTCCCTTCGTCTATCGGTTAGGACGCGAGATTTTCAATCTTGAAAGACGGGTTCGACTCCCGTAGGGAGCGCCAACTAGATCAACGGGTTTTCGGACGACCACCCGGGCGCGACACCGCCGACACCTTGACCCGTCGGGGGGGAGCCGGTAGCCC
>JANOJW010000448.1:0-4216 GCA_031418955.1 Hyphomicrobiales bacterium
GGGAAGCCGCCAATATGATGCCCCGGAACCGCCGACCAGACCAGACTTCAACGGCGCACGGTGACGCCCATCCAGATGCGATTGCGGGCGTATTCGCGGTCCTCCGTGGATGTGACCCAGGTGGTCTCGGCGGCGGTCTGGAGCAACCAGGTCTTCGAGAGATAGTAGTCGAGCCCAACCCGCAGCGACTGGGTGGTGGTGATCTCGTCGGTTCCCATCGGCTGGGCATTGCGCCAGGCCCCGCTCGCATTGAGCACCAGGTTGTGGGCAAGTTCGTAGTCGAGGCGCGAGCGCAGGATCACATCGATGCGGCCGTTGCCGAGCGCGGGCACCTGTTCGACGAATTCGCGCCGCAGCGAACCACTCAAGGTCAATCGCTGCATCACGTACCACCGCCACTGCATCTCGAGCAGCATCGCATCGATCGTGGGCAGGCCCGCCGTATCGAAATCGCGCACCCCATAGCCGCCGAGCAGATACCAGCTCCACATCGGCGTCCTCTCGAAGGCGACACCCGCCATGGCCTCGTAACCGGTCGCGGTTCGGTTGACGGTGCCGTGCCCCTCGTCGATCTGGCGCAACGCGCGCAGGCGTGCGCGAAGCTCATAGCCGGGCGAGAGGCGCAAGCCCGCGAACACCTGCGTGGCGATGACCAGGGTGTCGCGCACGTCCTGGTCGATGAGCGTGCCGTCAAAGGCTGGCACGTCGGAATAGTCCCACCGCTCCAGCGAGGCGCTTGCGGTGCCATAGAGGCGCCCGGCGTCGCGCGTCAGACCCGCCGTGACGAGATCCCGCCGCACCGCGATCGGCTCGCGCGCGGCCTTGGGGTCGTCGGGATCGATGGCGTCGACCCTGGAGATCTCCGAGACCGCGGCAAAGGACAGGGTGTGCGCATGGTCGATATGCAACGCGGTGCGCAGGTCGAAAAACCCGGCGAGATAGTCGCTCTGCGGATTGAGGCGATGGCGCACATCGCGCAATCCCATGTCCAGCCGGAAGGCGTGGCGCGGCAGTTGCGAGACTACACGAATGCGCGGCGCCACCTCGGTGCGGACGTCCTCGTGCAGGTTTTCCTTCTGGCGATAGAGATTGTCGTCGAGGACGAGAGTGGTCTCGAGCGAAGGGAACAACAGGAAATTGCCGATGCGCAAGCCGTCCGGATCGAACTCCGGGCGGGTCCGCTCGGTGACGCCCACGATACCGTAGGTCTTGCGGCCGTCGTAACGGGCCAGCATCTCGACAGTCGCTGCGGTCTCGGCGATGAGGCCGACTTGTGGGTTGAGATCGAAGTCGCGCGCCGTTGCAGGTGGAGCGAGTAGCGCGATGACGGCCGCGCCCAGCGCCCACGCTGCCGCCACGGTGCGCGGCCGACATTCCAGCAAGGCGGCGCTCAAAAGAAGCGCTCCGGCACGCGGATGTTGTCGCCCGGCAGCACCACCAACTCGCTGGGGAGCGGCACGCGCAACTCGCCGGGTTCGCCCTCTCGCAGCAGGAGCACATAGGACTCTTGCGCGCGGTAGGTGAAGCCGCCGGCGGCCGCCACTGCATCGACGATGCGCATCGCGCCTTTGAAGGGAAGTTCCCCGCCGGTGCGCACCTCGCCATGCACATAGATCGGCCGGTAGCTTGCGATCTCCACCGTCACCTTGGGATCATTGAGAAACCCACTGGCGAGGCGCTTGGCAATGATCGACGCGGCCTCGCGCTGGGTGCGCCCCTTGACGTCCACTTCGCCGATGAGGGCAAGCGCGATGCGGCCGCTGCCGGCGACCTCCACTTGCGTGGCGAGGTCGGGCTCGCCGAAGACGGTGATCTTGAGTTTGTCGCCGACACCGATGCGGCCGACGCGCTGGGGGATGTCGCGGGTGGAAGGCTGTGCCGCCAGCCGCTGCGCAGCGACCGGATCGTCGAGGCCGACGTGAGACGCACAACCGCCCGCGATCAGCGCGACGGCCACGATCGAAACACTGCCGAGGCAGGCCAGAGGCCCACCAGTACGTCTCGACGCGAACATTTGATACTCAGGTTACGCGGCTACTGACAGGTACGCAGCAACTGGCTTGTACTCGGACTCAGGGCACGCTTTGGGCGGCTGCACGCGGTGCAACTGCCCGGTTCCCGCAACACCTACAGCAACGGCGGGTGACGGCTTTGTCTCCCGGCATGACCTGTCGCGCAAGACGGACAGGCGACAGACCTGTGGATAAGTCTGTTGTGTCCGCTAGCGCCGCAATCGAATCAGCGCACGGCCCGTCGCGTCTGTGAGGGCAAGGCCGGTGGCGTAGCGGGTGAGGCCCTTGACGGCCGGCAGCCGCACCCAGGTTTCAGTCATTGCCGAATGCTCGCACGGAGGAATGCGCGCTGCGTCACCGATCTGGCTCAGCTCGATGCCCGTGCGTGTGAGCTTGTAGGCCACCTCGCGCGGTGCGCAGCCTTGGGCCTCTACCACGACGCGACCGTTGCGGAAGTGCAACACGCCCTCGCGGGCGAGCGGGCGCCGCTCCACCTCGACGATGCGCCAGCTCGACCCATCGAGCCAGGCGTCGTCGGGTGGCAAGTTGCCGCCCCGGTCCTGCGTCGCCAGGTACCAGACCACGGGCAAACCCAACATCAGGGCGGCGGCGGTCAGGCCCAGCGTGCGCCAATAGGGCACGCGCAGCACTGCGGCGTCGAGCTCGGGATCCTTCGGTGGTTTCTGCGCCCCGATCACGCGCGCGGCTCCAGGCGGAAGCGTTCCGCAATCGCTTCGAGCGTTCGGTGGCGAAGTGCATAATCCGGCGCCATCGATGTCAGGATCACCTCGTCGGCGCCGAATTCCTCGGCGATCGTGCGGATGCGGTCCTCGACGTGATCGATGGTGCCGATCGTCGCGCGCGGGCGGTCGCGGGCGGCCAGCCGCATCTCGACCGAGGTCAACTCGCGGGCGGCTGCCTCCTCGATGGTCGGCACGGGCCGGTTCTGGCCCATCGCGGTTGCCGCCCAGCGCATCATGATGGCCTTCTCGACGGCGGCAGCTTCCGCCTCGTCGCGGGTGACCAGCGCCAGCATGGCGAGCGCGACGCGGGGCGTGTCCTCGTGCCAGGGGCGGAAGTTCTCTCGATAAGCCTTGGCGACCTCGGCGCCCGAGTGCGCGTTGATGAAATGCGCGAACGCGAAGCGCATCCCTAAATGCGCGGCGAACGACGCACCCCCCGTGCTCGAGCCCAGCACCCACATCTCCGGCATGGTCGGCACGACCGGGTTGGCGATCTCGCCCTTCAGGGGATGGCCGTCCGGCACGATGCCGCGGAAGATCGCCGACAGCTCGGCCAGCTGGTTGACGAAGCCCTCCTCGGTGTCGACTTGGCGTCCGTCATAGAGCACGCGTGCCGTCGATTGTTGCCCGCCCGGCGCCCGTCCGAGTCCCAGATCGATGCGGCCCGGATAGAGTGCTTCGAGCATGCGGAACTGCTCGGCGATCTTGAAGGGCGCGTAATAGGGCATCATGATGCCGCCGGTTCCAAGCCGGATGCCTTTCGTCTCCGCGCCGAGCCGCGCCAGCAGGATCTCAGGGGAAGCGTCGGCAAGGCCCATCAGGCTGTGATGCTCGGCGCACCAGTAACGGTGGAACCCCAGCCGGTCGGCGAGTTTTGCGAGTTCGATCGTGTGCATCACCGCCTCGCGGGGCGTCGCCGTGCCGATGATCGGCGACTGGTCGAGAACGGAGATCTGCAGGGTCATCGTACATCCACTCGTAGGGCGCATTAGGCGCCTTCGCCGTACTGCGCCGCCCAACGGCGCTGGTGCGTGTGATCGGTGCATTACGGCCGAAGACGGCCTAATGCACCCTACGCTTTGACTGCCATGTCACGCCAGTAAAGCTCTATGGACCTGGGTCCAACAGGAAGCGCGTCAGGATTGCGCCGCGCATGTCGCTGGTTGCCCCGACGGCGTTTCATCTTGCGGCCAGTGTGCCGGGCGCCGAAGGACTTGCGGGGAAAATACTCGGTCCCCGAGACTGGATCGAGAATCCAGCTCATGATCGTCTCACCATTCTGCAGCACACCGATCATTACCGCAAAAGCGCCATTGCAGAACCAGATCGTCCATTTGCATTCGGCCCGCGCCTCGTACGCTTTTCTTCGTAGGGCGCATTAGGCCCCTTGGCCGTAATGCGCCGAACACGCGCACCGGTGTCTGCGGCGGCGCATTACGGCCGAAGTCGGCCTAATGCGCC
>JANOJW010000449.1:0-25941 GCA_031418955.1 Hyphomicrobiales bacterium
ACGGTCTCGGGTGGCAACGCGGGGTTCTGACCGGCCGGGGTCTGCGCGCCTTTGGGCAGCACGAGCGGCGGCATCGGTTGCGGGGTGGCGCGCTCGCGGCGGCGCTGCGCGTCGGCGCCAACAGATAGCAGCGAAAGGAGCATCAAGCTGAGAGCGGCAGCGCGGCCGAGGACGCACCATCTCCAAATGCTGCCGCGTCCTGCCTGCATCAGTGACCACTTCCCGGTGTCCTGAGCGAGAACAATTCGCCCGGATTGGCGATCAGGCTCCACGCCATCCGGAGGCAGACGAGCACGACCAGGGCTGCGAGCACGAAGCGTAGCTGCTCGCCCTTGAGCTTTTCTCCAGCCATGGCTCCAAGCTGGGCGCCAACGACGCCGCCGACCATCAGCAACAGCGCCAGCACCACGTCGACGGTGAAGTTCTGCTTGGCGTGCAGCACCGTCGTCACCGCTGTGACGAACGTGATCTGGAACAGCGACGTGCCCACCACGACGTTCGTCGGCATGCGCAGCAGGTAGATCATGGCCGGCACCATGATGAAGCCGCCGCCGACGCCCATGATGCCCGCGAGGAAGCCGACGAAGACACCAATCAGCACCGGCGGAATGGCGCTGATGTAGAGCTTCGAGCGGTGAAAACGCATCTTCAAGGGCAGGCCGTGCATCCAGTTGTGCTGGCCGGGCTTGCGGCCGGCCGGGGATCCGCCGGCTGCATAGCTCTTTCGCATCGCATAGATGCTCTCGATCAGCATCAGCGTGCCGATGACGCCGAGGAACAGCACGTAGCAGAGCGTGACGAACAGCTCGAATTGCCCGAGGCTGCGCAGCCAGCTGACCACCTGCACGCCAAACGACGTACCGACGATGCCGCCCGCGAGCAGCAGCGTCCCCATCTTCACATCGATGTTGTTGCGGCGCCATTGTGCCAGCGCGCCGGACACGGACGAGGCGACGATTTGAGCGGCCTCGGTGCCGACGGCTACGGCCGAAGGGATGCCCGAGAACATCAGAAGCGGCGTCATCAGGAAGCCGCCGCCGACGCCGCAAAGGCCCGAGAGAAATCCGACGGCCGCGCCCATGCCGATGAAAAGCCAGATGTTCACCGACATCTCGGCGATGGGCAGATAGAACGTCATGTCTCGACCGGTGCCTGTCCGCCTGTGATTGTGGCCGATCGAAAAACGCGCGCTCGAGGTCAGGCTTGACCTGCCCCCTGCGCTCGCGGGGCGCCAGCCCCTCGAATTGTGCCGTGCGGGGAACTGTCCTGGCCCGTCGGTGGCTCCGGCGGGCGCCACAACCGCAGTGCGCCGTTTGTCGGTCTCCCTCTCGGGGTCGTAAAGGACAGCAAAGCGTGCCCGATTGCAAGTACGATTGCCACCTGGTTGTCGCTTGCGACTAGCGCGCCGTCCCTGTCGAATGACGCATGTTGATCTTCCCGGGAGCCGCCTATGCCCTCTAATCCGCGCATTCCCTTCGAGCTGTCGAGCAACCGTCCGCGCCTTGTCCCGCCACAGGGGCGTCCGTTGATCGTCAATGTGGTGGTCAATATCGAGCATTGGCCGTTCGACCGCCCGATGCCACGCGGCATTCTGCCCGCCCCGCACGGCGCGCAGGCGGCGCCACCCGACATCCCGAACTTCTCCTGGGTCGAATACGGCATGCGCTGCGGCATGCCCCGCCTGATCGAGATGCTCGAACGACGCCGCATCCCAGCCACCACGTTCTTCAATGCGGAAGTTGCCGATGTCTATCCGAGCCTTGCCGATGCAGTGCTTGGCGCCGGCTGGGAGTTCGTTGGCCACGGCTGGTTCCAACGCTCGCTGAAGCAGTCGGAGGACGAGGAGGCCGAGATCCGCCGCTGCCTCGCCCGTCTCCAGGCGTTGACGGGCAAGACCACGCGCGGCTGGTTCGGCGCCGGCGGCGGCGAGACGATGCGCACGCCCGACGTGCTGGCCGCCTGCGGCGTCGAGTTCACCCACGACTGGGTGGTCGACGACCTGCCCTGCTGGATCGACACGGCGCACGGCCGCCTGTTGTCGCTGCCCTACACGTGGGAACTCAACGACGTGCCGATCTGGGCGATCCAGTCCAACGACAGCGACGCCCTGCTGCGCCGCCTCGAGGCGACGCTCGCCGTGCTCGGGCGGGAGGCGGCGCTACAGCCGCGCATCATCACCTTGGGGCTGCATCCCCACATCGTCGGCGTGCCGCACCGCGCCTACTACATGGAGAAGGCGCTCGATCTGCTGCAGTCGCGCCGCGACGTCGTGTTCATGACATCGGGCGGCATCGCGGACTGGTTCATGGCAGCAGAGCGCGAGACGCCTCGAGCGTGAACGTCCGGCCGCGCAGGCGCTTGCCCGCGGCGGCACGCTCGGCCGGCGGGAACACGTCGAGGCTTGGCCACCGGCCAGTGACCAGCGCGCGTGCGTAGCCATTGGCATAGCCGAACCGGCGCATGGTGGCAGCCGCGCCCGTGTGGTCGTAGGAGAGCCGGTGTGTCGAGAGTTCCACGACACCGTTCTTTGCGGTGATCAGGCCGTACCAGACGCTGGCTGTCCCGTCGTTGGCCGGCATGCCGATGACGCCCGGATTGAACCAGACGCTGCGCCCCGAGCGTGCGACGAACGGCACGCCGCAGTGCCCGGCGATGACGACATCGGCGCTGGCTTGCGCCATTTCCTCGCGCAGGATCGCCGCATCGGACGCAAACACCCAGCGGTTCACCTGCTCGACACCACCATGGATCACCCGGAACGTGAGGCCGGAAAAACGGAACCGCTGGGTCGTCGGTAAACTTCCCATCCACGACCGCATACCTTGCGACACGCGCGCATTGGCGAAGGGATACCAGCCCTTGGCCAGCAGATCGCAGGCGCTGCCCGCCTCGAAATTGCAGGCGCAGTCCTCGGCGCCTTCCGCGATCTGCTGCTCGCAGTTGCCCTGAATCACGTGGCAACCCCAGCCGGCGATCGCCTGCGCGGTTTCCTCGGGCTCGGCGCAATAGGCGACGACGTCGCCCGTGCAGATCACGCGCGACGGTTTGATGCCGAGGCGCGCGGCTTGCGCTATCAGGGCTTGCGTGGCGCGCAGGTTCGAATAGGGGCCGCCGAACACGAGCAGTGGGCCGTCGTCGTCAAAGTCGATCATTCAGCGCTCATTCTGCAACTCAAGGATTGGCCGGTTATCGCATGCGTGCAACGTCACTCAAGGGGCTCCCGTTCACGATTGCGGCACCGCCGCTGCTCATGCAAGCCGCCAGGAGCGCATCAGCAGGTCGACCAACTCATTGGTCCTGTCCTCGATGAGTTTCGGGACCCAGGTATCATGGCGCTCCAGATCGCGGGAGAGGGCGAAGACGCTCCGGCCGTACACCTTCCGCTTCGCGTCGAAATCCTTGTTGGCGGCTTCGTTCTGCTCGGCCGTGGTCAGCAGCGTCAGATTGCCGAGCCGCTGGCGCAGTGTGGCAGCACCGCCTCCACGGAAGTCCTTCATCCAGCGACTGTTCGATGTCGGGTTGGCCGGATAGATGTGCTCGACCGTCGGACGCGCCGGCACGTGCAAAGCCTCGTCGCCTTGCAGCGCCGCGTCGGCCCGCATCAGCAGCAACTGCTTGTAACGCCGCCGCGTGAAGTTCGGACCGGCAAGAATGTCTCGCATGGACTTGCGTCGTCCCACAGTGATGTCGAGGCTGCTGCCGGCGCCAAGCGCACGGCCCGACTTGATCTCACTGATGAGGCGCAAGTATTGCTCGTCGCGCCGCGCCGGCCCCTGCGTGGTGATGGCCTCGGCCCAGGCTAACGCCTCCAAGCGTCGAAAGAACTCGACCGTGGCGTCGCCATCCTTACCCGAAATCTCGAGCCAGCACAGCGCCGGCGCCAGCCACGTGTCGTGGCCTCGCACCCAGTCCATGTACTGAGCCCGGCGCCTGACGGCTGGCGGCAACCCGCCGGTGCCATGCGCGGCATCGATCATGTCGGCCAGATGCTCGCCGAGCGGATCAAGGCGGCGCTCGACGAATGCGAGCGCACCATCGTGGGTGTCGAGCTTGAAAGCGGCCTTAAGGATGTCCTCGACGGGCCCTTTCGGAACCCGACCCTTCTCGATGATGGCGATCTGGCGCAGCAGCACATCGAGTGCGTCCCGTCCAAGGCGAGCCTCGACGCCTTCCCAGGCCGACTGCGCGTGTTCGCGCGGCTCGACCTCGATGGCGCCGAGAACGTCCGCCTTGAAGAGATCCGGCCATGTGGGCTTGAGGCCCGTGCCGTGCATTGTGGAGAATAATAGGCGGGCAATCGCCTCGCTCGCGACCTCGTTCTCGACGATCATGCAATCGTCGAGAACGAACCGTGCGAACGTGCGACGGCGCACGGCCGAGAGATTGCCGATCAAGTTTTTTAGAGTATTGCGATTGTTGATGATGTTGCGTTCGCTATCGGTGCACTCGGCGTGATCGCCGCGAAATTCCTGCTTCGTCGCTTGCGGCTGCTGCACGTATTGGGCGAGGAATCCTTGTGCGTCGGCCTGTGTGACGAGGCGCGGCTTTGCGGGATCGCCGTCGCCGAGGAAGATGCAGGCATCGAGCCGTCGCTTCAGCGCGGCGTCGTCCTCGAGATCGCGCAGGATCGCGATCAGCACGGTCAACGTGATGAGACGCTGGTGCCCGTCGGCGAGCCAGGCGTCGTTCGAATTGGCAGCACGTGAGACGATGATGCTGCCGAGCGGATACCAGACAAGCGGCGCCGTCCCGTCTGGCTCTTCCAGACGCCGCCCCTCGGCCACCTCGAGGAGGTCGTCGAACAGCCGCTCCGCATGCTCGTCGAGCCAAGCGTACCCGCGCTGGAAATAGGGCAGCAGAAACCGGCGTTCAGCTTCGAGCAACTCGGCAATCGAGCGCGCTTGCGCCGTGATGCGCTTGGCCATGATCCTCCCCTGTTCATTTTATTGTGTTTGGGAGAGCTTAGTTGGCCGCGTGCCGGGGGCAACGGTAGAACGGAACCACCGAAGAAAGATTGTCTTGCCGATGCAGTGCAATCGCGTGATGTGGCTCAGCGCCGGGCACCAGCGGCCTGCGGCTCCGACGCGGCCCGCGCGGCCTCGAAGCCCCACAGCCGATGGATCAGTACCTGGAAACGCTGCTCCCGCTCGAGGATCTGCTCGCGCCGCCAGCTCTCGAGCGCCTTCAGGTCGCGCGTAATATGCAAGGGTTCGGCGCCCGAGAAATAGACGGCGAGCTTGCGCGGCAGCTCCATGTTGCGTGCCTTGTCGTTCTGGTCGCGCGTGACGAGCGTCAGGTTGCCGAGCGACTGCGTGCACGTCTCCCGCTCGTCGGCGAGCGGGTACCACACGCGCCACTGGCTGTTGCGGCCGGGCTTCTGTGGCAGCACGTGCTCGACTGTGAGTTCACCGGGCTCCAGGCTCTGCGGCGCGCCTGCGATCTCATCGTTGAGTCGCATCAGCAGCAACTTGCAGGTGAGCTGGCTGCGGGCATGCAGTCCGCGCAGATTGTAGAGAATGTTACGGGTTTCCTCGCGCGTGAACTCGAGCGGGTTGTCGGGGCCCTCGAGGCGTCCCCCCTCCCGTAAGCGGCTCATGATGCTACTGTAGCGCGCGAGCCTCTTATCTGCGCCGATGCCGAGCAACCGCAGCCCGAACGCCAACCGGTCATAGCGCGCGAGGAACGCTTCGAGATGTTCCGTATCGCCGTTGCATCGGCGCCAGAACAGCATCAGTGGTGGGATCCATTCCGAGCTGCCGAGCCACCCCAGATACCGCAGATAGCGCGCCACCTGCGGCGACGGCGCAGCGGCAGCCGAGCCGTCGCGGATCTGCGCGAAGATGTCGGCATAGGGCTCGAGATACTCGCGGAAGAACGGCAGTGGCCCGCCGCACGCCTCGATCACGCCGCCGATCCCGGTGATGATGGTGACGCGGCCGCGCGACTCGATCGTGCGGATATGACTGAACAGATCCTCGAACGAGCCGCCGAGCCGGGCTTCGATGACGTCCCAGCGCCGCGCGCCGTCGCTGCGTTCCGCGACAGGGAGACCGCCGAGGATCTGCGCCTTCAGGATGTCGTTGCGCGCCAGCGGGCGGCCACGCTCATTGAGCACCGAGAAGATGCGGTGCGCACGGTCGATCGTGCGCGTCGTGACGACGGCGAAATGGCAGGCGTTAGCGAGGAAGCCGGCAAGTCGCGCGAGATCGGCTGCATCGAGCTCGATGAGCGTGGACAAGAAGTGCTCGCGGACGGCCAGGATGCGTTGCTCGCCTTCCGAGAGATCGTCGTCGGGCGGCATGTCGAGCGCGGCTCCGCGACGCTGCACGAAGGTCTCCAGGAAAACGCGCTCGCGGCCACGCGGGACGATGCGCAAGTCGTTCTTGGCCACCAGCATGGGCTCGACGAGCGCGTCGATGCTTGCGCCGCGGTCATGGCAGATGTCGCGGATGACGGCGAGAAGTATGGTCAGGGTGATCAGCCGCTGCTGGCCGTCAACGATGTCGAAGCAGTGCAGCGGGGGCGTGGTCGAGCCGATGGACTTCGCCCCGGACGGGGGCTGGGCCATCAACAGCACGGCGCCGAGGAAATAGCCCGCCTCCTGATCGGTCGGATCGGCGGTCTCCGCGTTGGCGACCATCAGATCGTCGATGAGCTGGCCGGCTTCCTTGGTCGTCCAGGAGAACGCGCGCTGGTAGTCGGGCACCTGGAGGACGTTTGGGTCCCTCAGTAGCTCGGCGAGTGTGCGGGTCTCTGCAGTGAAGGCGGGAGCCATGGAGTAGGCATAGAGAGGAGTGGACGATGCCCGCCACAAGTCGATACGACCGCGTCAGGAGGTAGACTTCTGCAGTTCTAGCACGCGCATTTCAGTGAATGTAAGAGGGCAGGCGATCGGGCGCGCGCAAATGACGCCGACAACGGAGGAATTCTGTTTTCAGAAAACGAGGGTTAGCGCGGGTTGCCGTTTACTGCCGCGCCCAGATGATGCGGCCGATCCAGTCGACGTCGGCCCGCGGCAGTTCGAGCGGTTCCTCGCCCGGCCCGAAGGTCCGCAGCGCAATCAGCGACCGGGTCGTGCGGACGAGCAGCCCGGCGCGGGTCTGACCTGCATGTGTCTTGACGACGACGCGATGCCCCTTGCGAGCTTCCTCGATCGACACGATCAGTGTGTTGCCCTGGCTGTAGGCCGGCTCGAGACTGCTGTCGGCGACGGTCAGGGCGAACTTGGCCGTTGCGGCGACCGCACCGCGGCTTCTCTGGCGGAACGGCAGCAATTCACCGGCGATCTGCTCGACGGAGGCGTCTCGAACCTCGCCGACCAGCGGCACGTCCCCGACGGACGGCTCGACTGCCGGTCCAAGCTCCAGCGTAGCGAACTCGTCGAGTGTCGTGCCGGTCGCCTCGAGCATCTTGGCGATGCTCTCCGTGCTCGGCCAGCGGGCGCGTCCCTCGGGCGTCGACCGCTTCGATTTGTTGAACGTGGTCGGATCGAGACCTGCGAGCTTGGCGAGGGCGGAAGGCGACAAGCCCTTCCGACTGGCGAGCGTGTCGATTGCCCGCCAGATCCAGTCGTGCGTGAATGCCGTGTCCTGCCGCGTCATGCGTTCGCTTTGTTGCGTTTTGCGGAGTGAACTATGCGCCGAGGGTGTTGAGAAAGGATTGGAACAATTGCGCACCTGCCTCGCCCTGTCCCGACCAAGCGTGTATCAGGGCCTCACTTGCGGTGAAGAAAATGGCAACGATTGGCCGGCCGATGACGACTATGGTTTACAAGGTGCTGCCCGCCGCCCTATGGCGCTCCGCGCGCGCCGCGGGTCGCTTCGCGGGCTCCTCGGACGACATGCGGGACGGCTTCATCCATTTCTCCACCGCTGCCCAACTTCCAGGCACGCTGGCCAAGTTCTTCGACGGCCAGTCGGACCTGATGCTACTGGCCATCCGGACGGCTGATTTGGGCGATCAGCTACGCTGGGAAGCCTCGACTGGCGGAACGCTCTATCCCCATCTTTATGCCGACTTGGCTGTTGCAGCCGTCGACCGCGAGTGGCCGCTCGCCCTCGACGCCGACCGGTACCATCGTCTGCCAACGGATCTCACCTGATGCTCAATGCCCTGTTCGATCTCGCCCGCCCGGCATTGTTCGCGCTCGATCCGGAAACGGCCCACGAGGCGGCCGTCCGCGCACTCGAGCTTGGCGTCCACCCGCGCGACAGCGGTAACGCGGAGCCGAGCCTGAGGTGCCGGCTCGGGCGTCTCGAATTGCCAAGTCCGATCGGCATCGCGGCGGGCTTCGACAAGGATGCCCGGGTGCCCGATGCCGTGCTGGCGATCGGCTGCGGTTTCGCGGAAGTCGGCACCCTGACCCCGCGTCCGCAGGTCGGCAATCCCAAGCCGCGCTTGTTTCGGCTGATCGAGGACCGTGCGGTGATCAACCGCTACGGCTTCAACAACTGTGGCCATGAAGCGGCGCTTGCGCGTCTCGTCCGCCGCCCACGCAACGGGATCGTCGGCGTCAACATCGGCGCCAACAAGGACGCGGCCGACCGCACCGCCGACTATGTCGCGGGCCTCGAGGCGTTCTACGACGTCGCCAGCTACTTCACCGTCAACATCTCCTCGCCCAATACGCCGGGCCTACGCGACCTGCAGGCGCCGGCCGCACTCGATGAGCTGCTCGGCCGCGTGATGGCGGCCCGCGCGGCGAAGGTGGCCGAGGGCAAGCCCGAGCGGCCGATCGTGGTCAAGATTGCGCCCGACATCGCCGAGGACGACATCGCGGCGATCACCGCGCAGCTCGAAGCGCACAAGGTCGACGCGATCGCGGTGTCGAATACGACGCTCGCGCGGCCATCCTCGTTGCGCAATCAGGCGACCGCCCGCGAAGCCGGCGGGCTGTCGGGACGGCCGGTGTTCCACCGCTCGACCGTGATGCTGGCGCGCGTGCATCAGGCGACCGGCGGCCGCGTGCCGCTGATCGGGGCCGGCGGCATCGACAGCGGCCAGACCGCACTTGCCAAGCTCGAAGCCGGCGCCTCGCTGCTGCAGCTATATACGGGGATGGTCTACGAGGGTCTCGGGCTCATTGCCCGCATCAAGGCGCATCTTGCCGAGGCGTGCCGCGTCGAGGGCTTGTCGAATATCAGCGGACTGACCGGGCGGCGCGCGGCGGACTGGGCCGCCAAGCCGCTCGATCAATGACGGTTCGACCCTGCGCGGTTCTTGCTTCACCCTTCCAAGCGCTGAGTGTAGGTCGACGGCCGGCCCGCGAAGCCGGACTTGGCGCGCTTTGAGAGCCAGTGGCGCAACGGCGGCGGCACCAACAAGAAATCCGGGTCGGCGCCGAGCTTCTGCGCTGCATCCATCGGCCAGTGCGGATTGTACATGATCTCCCGCGCCAGTGCGACCAAGTCGGCGCGGCCCGACTGCAGGATCGCCTCGGCCTGGTCGGCGTGCACGATGTGGCCGACAGCCATGGTGGCGACGCCCGCCTCCTTGCGGATACGCTCGGCGTAGGGGACCTGGTAGCCATAGGTCTTGGCACGCGCCGAATCCATCGGCGACAGCCTCTCGAGTGTGCCGCCCGAAGAGCAGTCGATGACGTCGACGCCCTTCTTCTTGAGCTCGGCGGAAAGCTTCACACTGTGATCGAGATCCCAGCCTGCATCGTCCTCGCACGACAGCCGCATGAACAGCGGCTTGTTCGCGGGCCACCTCTCGCGCACGCACTCCGCGACCTCGATGGCAAAGCGCATGCGGTTCGTATCGCTGCCGCCGTACTGGTCGGTGCGCTGGTTGGTGACGGGCGACAGGAACTGATGGATCAGGTAGCCGTGAGCTGCGTGGATCTCGACGATATCGAAGCCGCATCGGTCGGCGCGGGCCGCAGCTTCGCCCCACCTTACCGCCATGTCGCGCACCTCGTTGTGGGAGAGAGCGCGGGGAACCGCCGAGGCCTCGCTGTGGGGGACGGGACTCGGAGCGACCAGCTCCCAGCCCTCCCAGTCATAGATTTCGGGTTCATGACCTTGCAGAGGCTTACCGCCCTCCCAGGGCCGCGTCAGCCGTGCCTTGCGGCCCGAGTGGCCAAGCTGAATGCCAGGCACGGAGTCCAACGAGCGGATGAAGGCTGCGCAGCGGGCGAGCCCCGGAATGAAGCTGTCGTCCCACAGCGCGGTGTCGCCGACGGTGCCGCAGCCCGAGCGCGCGATCTTCGTTGATTCCATCATCACGAAGCCGGCGCCGCCCGCGGCGTACTTGCCGGCATTCATCAGGTGCCAGTCGGTGACGAAGCCGCGCTCGGCCGCGTACTGGTGCATGGGGGCTACGACGATGCGGTTTTTCAGCGTGACGCTGCGCAGATCGATCGGCGAAAAGAGCATCGGTTTCAGCAAGGCGTGGTCCTCCTGGATCCCCTCCCGGGGCTGCCGCGCATCTTGGCATGTGGACCGATCGCCGGCCAACCGGGTTGTCGGACGCCTTGCGCCGTTGATCTTCCAAGGCTCGTCCAATAGAAATCGGATCTTCCCTGTGCTTGCGACAGGGCGATGCAAGCGGGGGGAACGATGTCCGATTGGCTGACGAAACGCGGCGCTCCAAGGTGCGGCCATGTCCTGATGGCGATGGCCATCGCCCTGCTCGCATTCGCTACACCGGGCATGGCGTTCGCCGCTTCAGGTGATCCCATCCTGATCGGACCGGTGCCTGTCGATTTCATCATCTTCGCGCTGATCCTGCTCGGCATCGCGCTGTTCCATCATCACACCTTCAACGTGGCGATGGCCGGGCTTGCGGCACTCATCGCCTACAAACTGTTCCTCACCGGCTTCAAGACGGGCCCGGGTGTCCCCGGACTGCTCGCGCATGTTCATCACGAGTGGGTGACGCTCGCCAACCTGTTCTGCTTGCTGATGGGCTTTGCGCTGCTCGCCAAGCACTTCGAGGACAGCCGACTGCCCGACGTGATGCCGCGATTCATGCCAGACGATTGGAAGGGCGCGTTCATGTTGCTCGCCATCGTCTGGGTAATATCGAGCTTTCTCGATAACATCGCGGCGGCGCTGATCGGCGGCACGATGGCCAAGAAGGTGTTCCGCAACAAGGTGCACATCGGCTACATCGCTGCCATCGTGGCGGCGTCGAATGCGGGCGGCGCGTTCAGCGTGGTGGGCGACACCACGACCACGATGATGTGGATCGATGGCGTCAGCCCGCTCTCGGTGTTCGAGGCCATCATCGCCTCGAGCGTGGCGCTGTTCGTCTGTGGCATCCCTGCGTCGTTCCAGCAGCACGCCTACTCGCCGATCTCCAAGGACGGGGCGGGTGGCGTCACGGTCGACTGGGCCCGCATCTTCATCGTGTTTTTCATCCTGGTCTCGGCGATCCTCGCCAACGTCTGGGCCAACCTCAATGCCAAGTGGCTGCTCGACATGCTGCCGGTTCTGGGTCTCGCCGTCGCGGCGGCGATCTTGCTGACGGCGCCGCTCAGACGCCCCGACTGGCACCTGCTCGGGGAGAACCTGAAAGGCACGCTGTTCCTGCTCGCGCTCGTGCTCTGCGCGTCGATGATGCCGGTCGATAAGCTGCCCACTCCATCATGGCAGAGCGCGATGGGCCTGGGCTTCCTCTCGGCGGTTTTCGACAACATCCCGCTGACGGCGCTGGCGCTGAAGCAGGGCGGCTACGATTGGGGATTCCTCGCTTTCGCGGTGGGCTTCGGCGGCTCGATGATCTGGTTTGGATCATCGGCGGGCGTCGCCATCACCAACCTGTTCCCCGAGGGCAAGTCGGTCGGCCGCTGGCTGCTGGGGGGCTGGCATGTAGCGCTTGCCTACGTGGTCAGCTACCTGGTCATGCTGGCGATCATCGGCTGGAAGCCCGACCCGCCGCACAAGAAGCGGGTCGAGGCGCCGGCACCGGCCATTCAGATACAGGCTGCGGTGCGATGAGGTAAAGCGCGAGAGGGGAGCGGCCGGGAGCGGCCACTCCCCACTGCTCATACTAGCTTCACGCCTGTTGCGGCGTCGAGGTCGGCGCGGCTGACGCCAGGGGCCATTTCGACGACCTTCAGTCGGCCCTTCGTCACTTCCATCACGCCCAAGTCGGTGACGATCATGTTGACCACTCCGACGCCGGTCAGCGGCAATGTGCATTTGGGCAGGATCTTCATGTCGAAGCCGCCGTCCTTCTTTTTTGCGACATGCTCCATGACCACGATCACGCGCTCGACGCCGGCGACAAGGTCCATGGCGCCGCCCATGCCCTTCACCATCTTGCCGGGGATCATCCAGTTGGCGAGGTCGCCGGTCTCGGAGACCTGCATGGCGCCGAGGATCGCCAGATTGATGTGACCGCCGCGGATCATCGCGAACGAGTCCGCCGAGTTGAAGAAGCTCGAGCCCGGGATCGTGGTCACCGTCTGCTTGCCGGCGTTGATCAGGTCCGCGTCGACCTCGTTCTCGCTCGGGAACGGCCCGATGCCGAGCAGCCCGTTCTCGGATTCGAGCATCACGTCCATGCCTTTGGGGATGTAATTGGCGACCAGCGTCGGCAGGCCGATGCCGAGGTTCACGTAATAGCCATCGCGCAGTTCCTTGGCGGCGCGCTCGGCCATCTGCTCGCGGGTCCAGGGCATGGGCTTGCTCCTTTCATTTCGAATCTCACTGGATCGGCAATCGGCGGCGGCGGATGCTCGACCGATCCACGACGACGATACTCGTTGCTATATCGGCTTCCGGCATCGCGTCCAGCACGTCTTTCATGCGCAGAACGATATCGGCCTCGCTCCAATTGCCGCCCCGGAAAAGCACGAGGCTCGGTTGTGCGGTTTGCGCGATGGCCAGCAGGCGTGGAAAGTCCAGATCGGCGGTTACGATAGTTCGATCGTCCTGCCTCGCCCGGTCGACGATCTCCGTGTCAGGTGCTCGATGCAAGCCAAGGTCTCCCGCGTGGACGGCGTCGTGGCCATTCCGCCTAAGCCAATCGGCCAACCCGGGCGACAGCGCCATGTCGATGAGAAACTTCACGGCATAGCGGTCGCAGCTGTAAGCTCGATCGTCTCGTCGTCGGCGAGAAACGCGGCGTAGCGAAGCGCCTCATCGATGTCACCGGCCTCGAGGTATGGATACGCGCGCAGGATCGAGTCCCGCGTCTCGCCCGCTGCGAGCAGGCCAAGCAGCCGCGCCACGGGAAAGCGCAGGCCGCGGATGCAAGGCTTGCCCGTACATACGGCGGGATCGATCGTAATGCGCGTGAAAGGCATGGCACAATCGTCCTTGCAATAATTATCAATCACCACGTCAAGGCTGGCCGCCGCTCTTGTCGTACCAGTCGGCGTGCACCGAGGTGACGTTGCACGATAGGCATGTCGTGTGCTGCCACTGATAGCTGCAACCTGGACATAGCCCGCGCGTGTCGAAGGTGTTCCAGCCGTGGCCGCAGCCACCGGGGAAGTTCTCCGGCGGCCCCATCGGAAAGCACCACCACCGCGTGTTGCGTGCCGGTTGCCATTGGCAGGACGGGCAGCGGATCTTCGGATCCAGCACGCCGGCGTGGTGGTCGACATAGGGGTCGTAGCCGCGCTCGTCGAAGGCGGTGATACGGCTGCGGAAGGTCAACGCGTCGAGGCGCTGGACAGGAGCGCCGCGCTCACGAAGTCTGCTCATGGGGTCGTCGCTCCAATCGTCAGGATTTGCGGACAGTGCGCTGCTCGATGCGCTTTTCGGGTGCCGGATTGTGGATGATCCGCTGCACGAAGATACCAGGAGTGTGGATGTGGTCGGGATCGAGCTCGCCGGTCTCGACGAGATGCTCGACCTCGGCAATGGTGATCTTACCCGCGGTGGCGACAACCGGATTGAAGTTCCGCGCCGTCATCCGGTAGATCAGGTTGCCCTGCTTGTCGCCCTTCCATGCCTTGACGAGCGCGACGTCGGCCCGCAGCGAGCGCTCCTGCACGTACTTCTGGCCGTCGAACTCGGCGACGGGCTTGCCTTCGGCGACAAGCGTGCCGTAGCCGGTCTTGGTATAGAAGGCAGGAATGCCGGCGCCGCCCGCGCGCAGCTTCTCGGCGAGGGTGCCTTGTGGCGTGAACTCGAGCTCGAGCTCGCCAGCCAGATACTGACGCTCGAACTCCTTGTTCTCACCGACATAGGACGCGATCATCTTCTTGACTTGGCGCGTCTTCAGGAGAATGCCGAGGCCGAAGTCGTCGACGCCCGCATTGTTCGAGATGGCGGTCAATCCCTTGGCACCGGTGTCGCGGACGGCCGCAATCAGCGCCTCCGGAATGCCGCACAGTCCAAAGCCGCCGACGGCGAGGGTCTGGCCGTCCTTGACCACACCGGCGAGTGCTGCGTGAGCACTCGGATAAACTTTGTTCGCCATCAGTCCTCCTTCGCCGGCCCACGCGAGCGCCACATCTGCGGCACGATCCCCGGCCCGGTTCGGTTTCTTCTAATCCTGCGGCTGGGCGTCCAGCAAGTGCCGCGCCCGGCGGGGCGAACGGGCCCTGTTCCTGGGGGTTTCGGCCTTGCACCACATAGGGCTCGCGCTGCCTCAGGTCGAGCGTCCCGGCAAGACAATTCTCTTCGTCCACAGGCATTGATCGTCGTGCGGGTGCCACAATGTCGGGACACCTTGTTCTCCTGTGGGTTGCCGGCCTATGTCTCGACGGAATTGGAATTTGGGAGGAACGGGCTATGGTGTTTCCGCTCGCGCAGTCGTATCCGTGTCATCGATCGATTTCCGGAGGCGCTTGAGGACATGGCGGCCATCCGCCACACCTTGGGTCGGCTCGGCCGCTGGGTGACCGGCGCGTCGTTCGTGTCGACCTTGTTCGGTTTGCCGGTCGCGGTGGCCCTGCTCGGGCCGCCAGACGACCGCGTCACAGTCATGGCCAAGCCGCGCAACGCCGTCATCCTCACGGCGCCAGCGCGCGTGAGTTCGCTCGTAAATCTGTCAATGGCTGGCGGCGTCCTGCACACAGGCGATGGGACGCCCTTCGCGACCGACCGACCGATCCGCCGAATCGAGGTCGAGAGCGCCGCCTTCATGCTCGATCTCTCGTCGACGGCGCAGGGCCCGGACGAGCAGCCGATCGCCTCGAGCGATCTCGCACGCGTGCTCGCGCAATTGTCCGAGTTCAAAATGGGGACGCTCGCGCTGAAACGCGCCTCGCTCGACATCGTCCTGTCCGACGGGGCTCGCTTGAAGTTGACACACCTCGCCGGTGAGGTGGAGGCGTCCGCCAATGACTCCTTCACTGCCAAAGGCACCGCGCGCATCACCGGTCACCCGATCACATTCGAGGCAAGCTGGAATCGTCCTGCCGATGCCAAGCGCGACGCCGCCTATCCCTTGCGGCTGTCGATCAAGGGCAGTCTGATCGATGCGCGATTCAACGGCCGCATGAGCTTTGCGAACGGGGCCCGTCTCGAGGGCAACGCCGAAGTTGTGACGCGCAAGGCGCGGGCCCTCGCGCGGATCCTGGGCCTAGCCGTGCAGCCGGGCGAGGATCTGCGCAACAGCCGGATCAGCGGCGACATGACGTGGGCGAACGGGCTGCTCGCCTTCCCGAAGGCGTCGGTGACGATCGACGGCAACGAGGCCAGTGGCGTTTTGGCGATGCGCACCTGGGGGCCGCGCCCTAAGCTCGAGGGGTCACTCGCGTTCTCCACATTTGCCGTGAAGCCGTATCTTGCCTCGCTCAGGGACGGCCTTGGTCGGACGACTTCGGAAACCGGCGTCCCAGCCCGGCTGAAGCCGCTGATCGCGACGCTCGACGCCGACATTCGGCTGTCGGCGGGAAAAGTCGTCGCGCCGATGCTCGAGCTTGGCCGCGCGGCCATGACAGTGTCGATCAAGGACGGCCGCATGCGCGCCGAACTTGCTGAAATCGAGGTCGAGGGTGGTGCTGCCGACGGCATCATCACGATCGACATGGCGGCGCCGACGCCGCGCCTCGGGCTGAAGCTGCGTGCCACCAAAATCGATCCAGGCCGCATGTTCGCGGACTACCTGCAGCGCAATCCGTTGATCGGCCGGGTGAACGTCACGGTCGATGCCGCCGGCAGCGGTCACACGATGGCCGAGCTTGGAATGGCGCTGGCGGGCAAGGGTACGCTTCATCTCGTCGAATCTGGCCGTCTCGGCATCGATCTGCGGGCGCTGACCAACGTGGTGCTGAAAACCGAGGCGACAGGCTGGTCGGTGGCTGGCAGGGGCAACACTCCATTGACGTCACTCGAGGCGCGCTACCAGATCGTCAACGGCGGATTGATGTTCGACAGCATCGCCGCGCAATCCGGGACGACGACGTATTTCGGCATCGGCCAAGTGGATGTTCGCGGCCGGGCCATCGACCTCAATCTGGCGCACGCCTCTGCGACGGCGAGCGAGGTGCCCGTGACGCTTCGCGATGCCCTGCGCATCCACGGCCCGTGGAGTGCGCCTCGCTTTGATCCGCTTTCGTCACCGTTCCGGGCACCGAACCCGACACAGCGCGGTATGCTGATGCACGACGTGACAAGCGACGTGCACAAGGCGTCGACGCCATCGACCTCCGAGCGCGGGCGCGCGTCGACAACGCCCTGATAAGGGCCATGTATCAGTGCAGGTTTGCGCGCTCGAGCCGCATGAGACGCACGACGGCTCACGGCCTGCCTGCACTAGAGGCTGTGCACGAACACCAACTGTTGAAGTTTTCTGCCGCGGCGACGTCTGGGACTGACAATGCCAGCTCGCGGGCGATGGTACCACACGTGCCGTTGGCGGTGTCAGCCAGTGAGCCGCATTGCCTGGGAGCATCGCCTGTCGCGTAGCCGACATACAAGCTAACCGCTTAACATCGCGTGGTGCCGGCTGAGGGGATTGAACCCCCGACCTTCGGTTTACAAAACCGCTGCTCTACCGCTGAGCTAAGCCGGCGACGGACCCGTCCGGGACTGGCGGCTTATACGCGCTCCGGCAGCCTTCGGAAAGTGCGTCGTGGCGGGCGTGCGCTGGAAAATTGCGTGACGAATTCGAAGTTCGGCCCGCTGGGATGTTGCCGGACCCCAGTCCCGGGGATAGGTTTTGCCTCGACTCGCTGGCGAAGGCTCGCTTTCGGGGATATTTTCGCTCCGGCGGCCACAGGGGTGGGACAAGTATGGTGGATGCCGGATGAGGCAGCGGACTTGGCGCACGGCGCGACGGTGGGGCGCGGCAGCGGCCGTCACGGTGCTCGCGCTGCTTGGGTTGCGGTCTGAAGCCCGGGAAACTGAATCGGCAAAGCGGGCGGAGCGGCGCGCCCTGATCGAGCGGGTCGACCGCTGGGGTTGCCAGTACCAGAACATCGACGTCGGCGCGATCGCAGCCTCAGCCCTCGATCTCGTGGTCATCGAACCGACCATCGACGGCGCTGCCATCCGCGACGCCTCGCGCGAGGAGATCACGCGTTTGCAGACGAAGCCCGGCGGCGGTCGGCGTCTCGTGCTTGCCTATCTCAGCATCGGCGCGGCGGAGGAGTATCGCCGCTACTGGCATAAAGAGTGGCGCGAGGCGCCGCCGCCCTGGCTCGGCGCCGCCGATCCGGACTGGCCGCGCAGCCATGCCGTACGCTACTGGCACGCCGACTGGCAACGCCTGGTGAGCGACCGCATGCTCGAGCTCGTCGAGGCCGGCTACGATGGCGTTTTCCTCGATCGGGTCGACGCTTATGCCTGGCATCGAGACCGCCCGACGGCGCAACAAGAGATGATCGCGTTCGTCGGCCGGCTCGCCGATGTGGCGCGGGCCCGACGCCCGAACTTCCTGCTCATCGGGCAGAACGCCGAGCCGCTACTCACAGTGCCCGTCTATCGCGATACCATCGACGCCGTTAGCAAGGAGAGCCTGCTGACAGGCTTGCGGGGGCCGGGGCACGAAAACACCGCCGACGAAATCGCATGGAGCCTCGGCTACCTGCGGCCGGCACAGGCAGCCGGACTGCCGATCCTCGCAATCGAGTATCCAGGCGAGCGGAGCACCAGCGAGGCGTTGGCCGCGCAGTTGCGCGGGCTTCGTTTCAAGCCGTTCCTCGCCGCGCGTCTGCTTGACCGCCTACCCTAGCTCCTGGCCAAATCGCATCGTCAGAATCGCATCGCTTGTCGCGCGCGCCGACTGCGCTATTCTGAAGTCCAGTCACTGTCGAGGAGGTCCCCATGCGCGCCGCCGTGCTGTACGAGGCCAACAAGCCGCTCGTCATCGAAAACGTGGACGTCAAGAAGCCGGGCCCGCACGAGGTGCTGCTGCGGACTGCGTTCTCGGGACTGTGCCATTCGGACCTGCATTTCATCGAGGGGCTCTACCCGCATCCGATGCCCGTCGTGCTCGGTCACGAGGCGGCCGGCATCGTCGAGGAGGTCGGCTCCGAGGTGCGCTATGTGAAGAAGGGTGACCACGTCATCACCTGCCTCTCGGTGTTCTGCGGCGTCTGCGAGAACTGCAATGCGGGCCGGCCGGTGATCTGCCTCGACACCGAGGTGAAGACGCTGCCCGGCCAGGTCAAGCGCCTCTCGATGAAAGGCAGCCACGTCAACACCTTCACCAACCTTTCCTCGCACGCCGAGATGATGCTCGTGCACGAGAACTCGATGGTGAAGATCGACAAGGACTTCCCGATGGACCGCGGCGCACTGATCGGTTGCGGCGTCATCACCGGCTTCGGTGCGGCGGTGAACACGGCGAAGGTGGCGCCCGGCGAGACGGTCGCCGTGATCGGGTGCGGCGGCGTCGGCATGGCGGCGGTCAACGGCGCGGCGATCGCGGGCGCGGGGCGCATCTTCGCGGTCGACACCAACCCGGCCAAGCTGCAGATGGCGGCCAAGATCGGCGCCACCGACCTGATCAATCCCGCAAACGGTGACCCGGTAGAGCAGATCCGCAACCTGCTCGGCGGCAAGCCGTCGGACGGCGTGCATCACGCGATCGAGTGCCTCGGTTTGAAAAAGACCGCCGAGAGCGCCTTCCAGATGCTGCGCTACGGCGGCACGGCGACGATCGTCGGCATGGTGCCGTTCGGCATGAAGATCGAGCTGCACGGCTATGACTTCCTGCGCGAGAAGCGGATCCAGGGTTCCTCGATGGGCTCGAACCGATTCCGTACCGACATGCCGCGGCTAATGGAGTTCTACCGGCGCGGCAAGCTGCACCTTGACGACTTCGTCTCCGCCCACATCAAGCTCGAGCAGATCAACGAGGGCTTTGCCAACATGAAGGCCGGCAAGGTCGTGCGCAGCGTCATTGACTTCGGCGTCGTCAAGGCGAAGCCGTAATTGGCAGCAGCAGAGAGGACAGATGATGAAGATCGAGATCAAATACTGCGGGGCGTGAGGCTACGAGACACGCGCCCGTGAGGCGCAAGCCCTGATCGTGAAGGCCAACCCCAAGGCCAAGGTGACGCTGGTGAAGTCGTCCGGCGGCGTGTTCGAGATCACCGTCGACGGCCGGTTGCGGTTCTCGAAAACGGCGAGTGGCGATTTCCCGACCGATGCGCAAGTTCGCGCCACGGCAGTCTAGACGCGACGTTGGCTGGACGACAGCACATGCAACTTGCCGTCCAGCCGACGATCTTTGCCGACGCCTGGGTGCTGAGCTTCGAGCCCGCTGGCGACGAGCGCGGCTGGTTCGTCCGCACATTTTGCACGGATAGTCTCGAGCAACGAGGTCTGGAAACCGGGTTCCCGCAGCACAGCATGTCCTACTCGGCCGTGCGCGGGACGGTGCGCGGCATGCACTTCCAACGATCGCCGCACGCGGAGGTCAAGATCGTGCGGTGCCTCTCGGGCACAATTCACGACGTCATCGTCGACCTGAGACCCGGCTCGCCGACCTTTCGGCGCTGGCAGGCGTTCACGTTGTCGCGCGAGAACCGCCACCAGCTTTACGTGCCGAAGGGCTTCGCGCACGGTTTCCAGTCGCTCACCGACGACGTCGAGGTCAGCTACCTGATCTCGTGCGCCTACGCGCCTGCGGCGGCCGCCGGCGTGCGCCACGACGATCCCGCGCTCGGCATCACTTGGCCGCTCCCCGTCTCGGTCCAATCGGACAAGGACAAGGCCTGGCCGCTCATGGCTTGACGGCGATCGGCGCGACAAGGCCCACGGCCCGCAGTCGCGTCGCCGCCCGCACGATGGCGGCGAAGGCCAGCCCCGAGCGCTCGGCGACGGCGAGCAGATCGCGCGAGCCGTCGCACAGGTTGAGCACCCACAGATAGGCCATGCGGTCATTTTCGAGCAATGGCATCCCGTCCTGGGGCTCGAGCAGACCGCGGGGCCCAAGCTGCGGCTCGCCGAACGGGGCCGAATTGACCAGCACTTCGTTGTGCTCGAGCACGTCGAGGATGGCCACGATCAGCCGAAACGACCCCTCGAGATGCTGGGGCTGGATGAAGTCCAGATTGTCGGCCGAGGTGTGATACTCGGGAAACTCACCCCACGCGCTCCGCTGCAGCGAGCCGACGGGCAAATCAAATCCGGGCGAGCAGTACTGGCGCTCGTCGTAGCCGTAGGGCGAGAAGTCCCGGAGAGCGTGCGATGCCCATGACTGCCCCAGCACGTGCGCTGCGGCGCGGTCGACGGCGGCATTACCGCGGCGGCTGAGCTTGTACGTCGGTCCGCCGCCATCGCCGATGTTCGACACGATCAGGCCATGCTCGATGCGACCCACCTGCGCCCGGTTCCTCGCCAGCCACGTGATAGCGCCGATGGTGCCCGGAGCGAACAGGAAGCGATAGCTGAGGCGGGTTTCGCGACCCTGCATGGCCGCGGCGAGCAGCGCGAGAACGGCGACGCCCGAGCAGTTGTCGTTGGCCAGCGACGGATGGCACATGTGGGCCGAGAGTAGAACCTCGGCGTCACCGCGGCCCTTGTGCAGATACTCGCCATAGGTCAGCGACGCTGGACCGAGCGTCGCGTCGATGACGACCTCGTAGGAGTCCTCCCTCAAGCCATCGAGCACCTTCTGCGCGAGGCAGAAACCCCAAGCCGGCGTGTAGTAGCTCGTCTTGTAGGGAATGAGATCTGGCTGCTTGGGCAGTGCGTGCAGATGGGGGCGCAGTTGGGCGAGGGACATGCGCTCCCGCACCGGCGTGCTGTAGCCGACCACGTGCAGCGCATGGTCGGCGACGTCGACGACGCGGCGACCGTCGGATGTCGCGATGTAGGCCTCGTACAGGTTCCATTCGGGAGGCACGATCCAGTCGAGAACCTTGGTTCCCGACGGCACCTCGTGCCGCTCCAGCGGCACGTGCTCGCCCAGCATGTCGAGCGTCCGGCGCACGCCGTCACCCGTGATGCTGCGATTGATCGGGTACAGCCGCGAGGCCAGCGCATGTATCGCATCGCCCGAGGCGCATACCCCGCCGAACCCGCTGGTTGATCGCCTGGCTGTCACGCGACGCTCACCGGTTCATGCAGCCTTGGTGCGCGACGACGCAACTCCGGCGTCAGCACACCTGACGTCAGCAAGTGTTGGATATGTCCGATCCGCTGATAGCGCGGTCCCTCGAACGAGGCGAGATCGAGATTGGCCGCGACGTAGGCCCGGTGCATTTCCTCCGCGCCACGCTTGGCATCCCACTCCGGTTTGTAATTGGGAAGGACCCGGCGGATCTTCTCGAAGCTCACGCGATATGAGCGCTTGTCGGGGCCAGCGTCCGGTGCGTACTCGAGCCGGCAGCCGGGCACCACGCCGGCGACGATCTCGGCGATCTCGCGGATGCGATAGTTGTGGGCGGTCTGGCCGACGTTGAACGCCTCGTTGTGGACGGCTTCGACCGGCGCCTCGAGCGCTGCGATGAAGGCCGCGGAGATATCCCGGATGTGCGCGATCGGCCGCCACGGTGACCCGTCGGACTTGAGATAGATCCGCCCCTGCGTCACGCCCCAGGCGACGAGGTTGTTCAGCACGATGTCGAAGCGCTGCCGCGGTGAGAGGCCATAGGCTGTCGCTGGCCGCATGTAGACCGGTGAGAAGCTGTTATCGGCGAGCTTGGCGATGTCCTGTTCTGCACGCACTTTCGACACGCCGTACGCCGTCACCGGATTGAGCGCTCCCGTTTCGTCGAGCATCTCCTCGCCGGCAAGCCCGTAGTTGCTGCACGACGAGGCGAACAAGAACCGCCGCACGCCCGCGGCTTTGGCGGCTTGCGCGACGCGCACGCTGGCGCGATGATTGATCGCGTAGGTGTTCTCGGCGTCGAGATTGCCGAGCGGATCGTTCGACAGCGCGGCCAGATGGATCACCGCATCGACGCCACGGAAATCGGCGGCTTCCGCATCGCGCACGTCCTTGGCGAGCGACGGCACGGTCGCGATCGTCCCGCCCTCGGCGAAGGTGCACCGCTCGTAGAGATCGGCATCGAGACCGACAACCTCGTGGCCCGCCGAGAGCAGCATCGGCACCATCACGGATCCGATGTAGCCCTGATGCCCGGTGACGACGACACGCATGACAACCTCCTGCATCCGCGCTGCCGTCATGCGACGGCTGCGGACTCAACCCACAACCAGCTTTCGCGCATGGAAGGCCTCGGCGAGACCATCCGGCGCGCGACATTCCATGCCGCGCAATCGAGCAAGGCCCATGAACGTCCGCTCGTCGAACCAATCCTTTGACCGCTGGCTCGCGAAGTGCGCCACCAGCAGTTGCACCTTGCGCGCCATCACGGACCGACTCGCCGGCATGTACATGTTCGGCCGCCCCAGATCACCGTCCCATTTCGGGATCTCGTACTCGAGCACGAGATGATCGCGGAACGCGGTGGTGGTCAGATGCGCGACCTCACGATGATCCTGGTGCGCGTCGTCGCGAGTGTGCGTCAATACCACGTCGGGCTCGACCCGGCGGCGCAATCCTTCGATCCAGTCCTTGATGGCGGCGCCCTGATAGGGAAAGTATCCGTCCCGGAAATCCGCCAGTTCAATCCGGTGCGCAGCGCTGCCCTCGAGAAACGCGTCGGCCGAAGCTCGAGCCTCTGCCGCGCGGGGACCGGCGGCCGACAGAACCACCCAATGCACGTCGAGCTTCACGCCCGTCTCGATCCAGCCGAGGATCGTCGCGCCGGCTCCGATCTCGATGTCGTCGGAATGCGCGCCTAGGCACAACACCTTGAGGCGTTCGCCCGGCCGCGCGAGGCCGAGCGCTCTCACGATACCTGCTCCGTGCGCGCGCGGCGCTTCTTCGATCCAGCTTTGCGCACCGGCTCCGCATCCTGCGGCAGCCGCCACGGCATCTTCGCGCTGTCGACCAGATCCTCGAGCACCTGCCGATCCTTCAATGTATCCATCGGACACCAAAAGCCTTCGTGCTTGTAGGCGAGCAGCTTGTCCTCGCCGATCAGCCGCGCGAACGGCTGTCCAACCAATTCCTCGCCCTCCTCGATGTAGTCGAAGATCTCCGGCCGCATGACGAAAAATCCGCCGTTGATCCACAGATCCGCCTGCTTGGCGTCGCGGAAGCTCGACAGGCGCCCGCCGTTCTCGAAGCCGATCAGGTGCATGCTCATCGACGGCCGCACGGCCATGAACGCTGCGACCTTGTTGCTGCGCCGAAACGTCTCGATCATCTGGGCGAGGTCGAGGTCGCTGAGACCGTCGCTGTAGTTGGCGAGGAACATCTCCTCGTTCTGGACATGCTCGCGGACGGCGACCAGCCGCTCACCGATGTTGCGCGATATCCCCGTGTCGATCAGCGCCACGCGCCAATCCTCGTGCCGGTCGCCGATGATGTCGACCTTGCGCCCGAAGCCCGAGATGACACAATCGTTGAACGATTGCGGCCGTCCCGAGAGAAAGAACTCCTTCACCACGTTGGCCTTGTAGCCGAGGCAGAGCACGAAGTCCTTGTGGCCGAACTGCGCGTAGTACTCCATCAGGTGCCACAGGATCGGCTGCTGGCCGATCGGGATCATGGGCTTTGGCACCGCGTCCGAGTATTCGCGGATGCGCATGCCCTGGCCGCCGCAGAAGAGAACGGTTTTCATGGCGCGAGGCTCCGCGGATCGACGATCGTGCAGGTCGGGATCGGGATGATGAACTTAGCGCCCCAGTCGCCGACGTAGCCCATCTGCTGCATGATCTCGGCCTTGAGGTTCCACGGCAGGATCAGCAGGTAATCGGGTTTCTCTGCATCGATGCGCTCGACTGGATGAATGGGCACGTGCATGCCTGGCGTAAATCGGCCGTGTTTGAAGGGATTCCGGTCCACCGTGAAGTCGAGGAAATCCGTGCCGATGCCGCAGTAGTTGAGCAGCGTGTTGCCCTTGCCCGGCGCGCCATAGCCGGCGATGCGCTTGCCCTGCCGCTTCAGGTCGATCAGCGTCGCGAGCAGGTCGCGCTTCACGGCCTGCACCTTGGTCGAGAACCCCGCATAACTCTCGAGCGTGCGATAGCCGCGCCGGGCCTCGCGATCGAGCAGCACGCCGACATGGGCGCCAACCGGATGCCCGCTGTCCTGGTGCGCCAGATAGACACGCAGCGAGCCGCCGTGCGTCGGCAATTCCTCGACGTCGATCAGGCGCAGTCCGTGCCGATTGGCCATCATCTCGATGGTGGTCAGCGAGAAGTACGAGAAATGCTCGTGGTAGATCGTGTCGAACTGCGACTCGTCGATCAGCTTCTCGAGATGCGGAAACTCGAGCGTGACGACACCGGTGGGCTTCAAAAGGATCTTGAGCCCCGCCACGAAGTCGTTGAGATCTGGCACCTGCGCCAGCACATTGTTGCCGGCGATAAGATCGGCGCTGCGGCCTTGCGACCGCATCGTTTCCGCAAGCCTGACGCCGAAGAAATCGACGATCGTCTCGACGCCCTTCGCGCGAGCGGCCCCGGCCACGTTCGCGGCCGGCTCAACGCCGATCGCCGGCACGCCGAGCGGATGGAAATGCTGCAGCAGGTAGCCGTCGTTGCTGGCAATCTCCACGACGAGACTGCCAGCGCCGAGCGCGAAGCGGCGGGCCATCGCTTCACAGTAGGCCTTGGCGTGGGCGACCCAACTCGTCGAAAAGGACGAGAAGTAGGCGTAATGCGTGAAGATGTCGTCGGGCGCCACATACTCGCGCAGCTGCACGAGGAAGCAACTGCCGCACACCATCACCCGCAAAGGAAAATACGGCTCCATGCGGTCGAGGTGTTGCGCTTCGAGAAAGCTCTCACACAGCGGTGACATGCCGAGGTCGACGAACGGTTCCGTCACGGGCGCACCGCACAGTCGGCACGCGGGATCGTGATGGGGAGTGGGCGTCGAGAGCATCACAGCACCTGCACACGGGAGTCGGGCGACGAGCCGGGCGTCCGCTTCAAATCGGCGGGCGGCTTGCGCGGGGTCGATTTCCCGCCGTGTGGTGACCGCCCGACTAGATTGCGGCAGGCGACTTTGGCACTGTAGGCGAGGACGACGCCACAACACGCAGCCTTCGTCGCCAGGCTCACCGGCTTGCCAAGCGGCGCCCGCAGATAGATGCGGACTTTGCGGGAGTTCGGTGAATAGCGAGCCGTTGTGCCGCTGACGTAGGCCTTGACCTCCTCGCCGCTCAGCGCCCACGTCATCCCGCCATGAAACCGCTTGTGGAAGAGTCGCGCCCTGACCTGACGGAATGGCCCGAGCAATGCCATCTCGGCGAGAAACGGCCGGTCCGAACTCGGGATGTTCTGGATGGAGGCCGTGCGATCGAGCGCGCTGCGGCGGATGACGCCAAACATGTGTGTCCCGAGCCGGCTGTTGAAGATTACATCGGCAAATCGACCGAGCGGCGATCGCGCTTCCGCCAGCGCGACAGGATCGACGGCGATCTCGAGGCCGGTCTCGGCATGCACGAAGACATCTGGCGCGCTGGCGGCCTGGAAGGTGTGGCCCTCCCCGTCGATGAATGTGCAATTGGAGTGCGCCAGCACGACATCGGGCTCGGCATCGAGCATGCGGATGCAG
>JANOJW010000450.1:0-2925 GCA_031418955.1 Hyphomicrobiales bacterium
CCGTCGGCCGGACCCTCAAGACGGGCGACATCGTCGTCTACGAATCGACCGTCTACCCCGGCGCCACCGAAGAGATCTGCGTGCCGATCATCGAGCGCGTCTCGGGCCTCAGGTTCAACGTCGACTTCTTCGCCGGCTACAGCCCCGAGCGCATCAACCCGGGCGACAAGAAACACCGCCTGCCGACCATCAAAAAAGTGACGTCGGGCTCGACGCCCGAGGCCGCGGCCCTGATCGATTCGGTCTATGCGCGGGTGATCGAGGCCGGCACCCACAAGGCGAGTTCGATCCGCGTCGCGGAAGCCGCCAAAGTGATCGAGAACATCCAGCGCGACGTCAACATCGCGCTGATCAACGAGCTCGCCCAGTTGTTCAAGCAGATGGGGCTCGAAACGCGCGAGGTTCTGGAGGCGGCCGGCACCAAATGGAACTTCCACAACTACACGCCGGGCCTCGTCGGCGGCCACTGCATCGGCGTCGATCCCTATTACCTGACGCACAAGGCGCAATCGATCGGCTTCCACCCGGAGATGATCCTCGCTGGCCGCCGCATCAACGACAACATGGCCGGCTGGGTTGCGCACGACGTGATCAAGACCATGCTGAAGCATCGCCAGCGGGTCGACGGCGCGCGCGTGCTGGTGATGGGCTTCACCTTCAAGGAGAACTGCCCCGACGCCCGCAATACCAAGGTCGCCGATCTGGTGCGCGGGCTGCAGAGCTTCTCGTGCGACGTGCAGATCTTCGACCCCGTCGCCGATCCGGAGGAGGCCCAGCACGAGTACGGCCTCACGCTGACGAACGCCTTGCCAAAGGGGCCGTTCGACGCGCTGGTGCTGGCCGTCAAGCATGACGCGATCGCGGGGCTCGGCATCGAGGAACTGCGCGGCATGCTGGCGCCGGGCGGCATCATCTACGACATCAAGGGCTTGCTGCCCGCGGCGATGAGCCAGGGGCGCCTGTAACGACCTGCGCGCATCGGTTCCGCCAAGCATCCCGCCGCGCTTCGGCCGGGAAACGGACGTCGTGATGACTGTTCCGAGTTTTCCTAACGGTCGATCGACGCGTCCTCGACCAGGAACGAGACGAGGTCGGCGAAGCTCAGGCCGGCGTGCGCGCCCAGTTCGGGGATGAGCGAGGTCGGCGTCATGCCGGGCTGCGTGTTGATCTCGAGGAAGATCAGCTCGTCCTTCGCCTCGTCCCAGCGGAAATCGCTGCGCGAGACGCCGCGGCAGCCAAGCGCATTGTGGGCTGAGAGCGTGTGCTTGGCGATCGCTGCGGCGACGTGCGCGGGGATCTCGGCGGGCAGGATATGCTTCGAGCCGCCCGGCGCATATTTCGCCTCGTAGTCGTAGAACTCGAGATGGCCCGCCGCGACGATGTCGATGATGGCGGTGGCCTCGCCCTTGATGACGCCGCAGGTCAGCTCGCGGCCCGGAATGAACCGCTCGACCAGGATCTCGCCGTCCTTGGTCACCGGGATTCTCGCAATGGCTTCGGGCGGGCGGTTGGCGCCTTCCTTGACGATGACGATGCCGATGCTCGAGCCCTCGGCGACGGGCTTTGCCACGTACGGTGGCTCCAAGGCGTGGGCGGCGAGGGCGGCGTCGCGCTTGATGATGACGCCGTCCGCCACCGGCACGCCGAGCTTTGCCACGATGCGCCGCGTCTGCTCCTTGTGCATGGCGATGGAGGACGCGAGCACGCCCGAGTGCGTGTAGGGGATGCCGAGAACTTCCAGCAGGCCCTGCACGCAGCCGTCCTCGCCCCAGCGGCCGTGCAGCGCGTTGAAGCACACGTCGGGTTTGAGGCTCCCGAGCGTTGCGGCGAGGTTGCGGTCGACGTCGATGCGGGTGACCCGGTAGCCGGCGGATTCGAGCGCATTGGCGCACTCCCGGCCCGACGACAGTGAGACCTCGCGCTCGGCCGACCAACCGCCCATCAGGACAGCGACGTGTGTGGATTTGCGGGAGTTGGTCATGCGCGTCCTGGCGTCCCTTCGGGGGTATCAGACCCTCGGGTCTGATACCGTGCTCATGTGGTGCGAGGCACGCACACTCGGAGTTCCAGGGTCAGACCGTCCTGCCGTAGGCGGGCAAGAAGATCGGGTCTGACCCCGCCGCGACGATAGAAGCCGTTACGTTGCCAGCGGTGTTGCGCGGTAGATGGTGGCGAGCGGGATCGACACGCCGAGGCCGGGCAGATCGAGCACACCGTCGAGCGAAGTGATCGACCGTTCGCGCCAGCGCTTGGTCCGATCGTGCGCCACCACCTCGATCGATCGTGAGGCGACGGTTACGTAGTGTTGGCAGTTCGGCACACTCGCGTAGACGCGGCGCCGCCAGTCGCGATCAGCCTTCGTGTTCGAGCGCGAAAGAACCTCGAAGATGGCCAGCGCCTCCTCGCTGACCGAGGTTCCGGTCGGCAGCGTTTCGCGCACGAACACGTCGGGCTCTGGCAGGCTGTGTCTCGAAATTGGAACGCGCGTGCCGGTGCCAGGCATGATGAGCCATGTCGCGCCGCTAACGTCTGCCGCGCGCCCGAGCGCGATAATCAAGTTGCCGACGATCAGCTGATGCACGTCGGTCGGTGACGGGCTCATGACGGGGATCCCCTCGATCAGCTCCCATTTCTCGTCGTCGGGGCGCGTGTCCGTGAACGCGAGGAACTCCTCGATCGTCATGGGGTCGTCGTCGGGCGCTGGTTTGGGCTTAAGGGGCATTTTGGAACTCGCCAAGTTGGCAGAAGCATATTCGAGATCGTGATTTTCTTCCAGAGCGGCCAAGGCATGTAGGGCGCAATAGCGCGTCCGCCCACCCCGCCACACCCCCATCATTTATCGCGCGTATTGCGCCGAGATCCAGGTGGTGCGCTCGGGTCGGCGCAATACGCGCGTCGAGCGCAATGCCCGTGGTGAGCGCAGCG
>JANOJW010000451.1:0-2956 GCA_031418955.1 Hyphomicrobiales bacterium
TTGCACACAATTCTGTGTAGCCCTCCACTCATGATGTTTTATCTGACAACCAACTGAATTACCGTCTGGCATCATTCACATGTTCCCCACGAGGTGAATGCGCGTGCCAACGAAGTCCGATCTTCCATCCTTCGAAAGTTACTTCAAGCCTACCGTCGAGTGCGTCAAGGCACGTGGTGGCTCGATGACGATCGAAGAGATGGAAGAGGCCGTTGCGGCGGCCATGGGCTTGACCGATGAACTCCGGGCGGTTCCCCACGGGGATGGCCCGAGATCACAATTTGACTATGAGCTGGCATGGGTGCGGACCTACCTCAAGAAGGTGGGGGCCATGGAGAATAGTGAGCGCGGCGTTTGGAGGTTGACGCCAGCGGGCGCAGCAACGGGCGAGGCCGAGCTTGCTGCATTCCTCGCCGGGTCCGTGAGGCGGATCGGCAGAAGCGGTTGGAACGGGACGCAGCGCCTGAGATTGAAGCGACAGAGGACTCTGTCGAGATCAACTGGAAAGACAAGATACTCGCGGCTCTGCTCGGAATCGCCCCTGATGCCTTCGAGCGCTTGTGTCAGCGCATATTGCGCGAGTCGGGCTTCACCAAGGTGGAAGTCACCGGTCGATCAGGCGATGGAGGCATTGACGGAACAGGTGTTCTTCGCGTCAACCTGCTCTCCTTCCATGTGCTGTTCCAATCCAAACGCATCAAAGGTTCGGTCGGTGCTCCTGTGATCCGCGATTTTCGCGGAGCCATGGTCGGCCGCGCAGACAAGGGCCTCGTCATCACAACGGGCTCTTTCACGCCTGAAGCACGACGGGAGGCCACCCGCGACGGGGCGCCTGCCATCGATTTGGTGGACGGCGACGGCCTGTGCGATCTGCTCAAGCAATTGAAGCTCGGTGTGGTGATCAGGCTGGTTGAAGAGGTCGATGTCGATCCTCAGTATTTCAACGGAGTCTGAGGCGAAACGATCTGTATGCCTACCCCCTACTTCGCCGTGCCATCACACCGCGCCGACGTCACCTTGCAGTGTTTCTCGCGCTCGCGGCCGGCAGTCGCGCGGCAGTCGGCCATGGCCTTCGATTGGGCGGCCTGGCTCGACGGCAGGATTGCCCAGCCGACGCCCGGAGTGCCGGCTTCCGGGTCGAGCGCAATGGCAAAGCATTCGTTGCGGAAGGTGCGCATCACGGCGCACAGCGCGCGCGTGCTCTCCGGCGCTTCCTTGAACTCGTGGCACTGCTTCAGCGCCTCGCGCTCGGCCTCCTGACGCGTCTTGTAGCCGACCACCCAGCCGAAGGCGACGCCCTCGGCCGCCACGTCCGCTGGCATACCTACGGCGATGGCGCCTTCCGCACGCGCGCCCGGTGTCAGAGTCACGGCAATCCCGATCGCGACGGCGAGCGAGGCAAGGGACAGGTCTTGGCGGAGCATGTGGCTATTCCCAGGTCTCGATATGACACGATTGCACGATGATTCGGTCGTAACACGCAAGTGCAGGGCCAGTGCGGTCGAATTCTGGCGCCGGCCTCGAGTTCACCGTTTTTCAGCCATCTCTGCGGCTCCCGCGCGATCCTCTTGCAATCGCCCGAGCCGGAGGCTCACCAGCAGCCAGGCCGCGGCGAACGGAATGGTCACCAGCGCCAGCGACGAGGTCGCGAGCCCCAGAGCTTTTCCGAGCCCCGTTACGATCCAGCCGGTGCCCGCATCGCTGGCGCGGACGACGACGGTGTCGTTGAAATTCTGCGCGCGATATTTGTCCGCCGGATCGACCACCGTGTAGAGCACGCGGATGCCGGGATTGGCGATCGCATAGCCAATGGCGCGCAAGGCGACGGAGACCAGCACGATCACCCACAGCGTCGGCGAGATCGCCACCGCCGCCAGCGCGATGCAAGCGGTCGCCGGCAGCGCGGCAAGACTAAGTCCGACGCCCAGCCGCTTGATGAAGGCGCCTGTCACCAGCAGCTGCACGAGAATGGTGATCGCATTGGTAATGATGTCCGTGCGGGCGAACAGCTGCACGCGGTCGGCCTGCACGGTCAGCGCCGCGCCGATGATGCGGTTGCGCTCGAAGAACAGGAATGTCGCGATCAGGCTCGAGAACATCGCCCACAGCGCGATCTGGCGCAGATACGGATCGGCGGCGACCTGCTTCATGCCGTCCATGATGCTGCCGTTGCGCGGCGTCTCATCGCTGTCGCCGCGCGGAGCAGCCAGCAGGCTGCGCAGGCCCTGGATGCAGCCGATCGCGACCAGCAGCAGCAGCGCCGACAGGATCAGCAGATTGGCCGTGCCTACGACATGCACGAGGCTC
This sequence comes from Hyphomicrobiales bacterium, assembly GCA_031418955.1. Classification (GTDB taxonomy): domain Bacteria; phylum Pseudomonadota; class Alphaproteobacteria; order Rhizobiales; family Hyphomicrobiaceae. Next base: position 2,308 of record JANOJW010000451.1, read on the forward strand.
TGCGTGATGATCGGTCCGGTGAACGCGCCGATGCTGCCGCCTGCCGCGATGAAGCCGTAGAGGCGCTTGGCCTCGGCGTTGGTCCACAGGTCCGACATCACCGACCAGAACAGCGAGACGGCAAACAGGTTGAACACGCTGACCCAGACGAAGAACGCGGCCGCGGTCGATCGTCCTGGAACAGCTTTCAGCAATAGCCAGAACACGGCGAGGTTCGCGACGAAGAACAGGTAGACGACCGGGGCCACGCGCTTGCGCGGGAAATTCGACACGACCCAGCCGAACACCGGCACCGCCGCCAGCATGACGAGAAAGACCGCGGTGAAGAGATGCGCGAGGCTTCCCCCGGCCTGCTCGTAGGTCACGCCCATCTCGTCGCGCAGCGGGCGGATGATGTAGTAGCTGCAGAGCACCGAGAAGAAATAGGCGAACGACCACAGCACGGCGCGCAGCTCGGTCGCCTCGATGTCGACGAACCGGCGGAGGAAGGCCGTCACAGTGTCGAGTGCCTTGCCGCCGGTCCGCTCACTCATCTCAGGCCCTCCCCAGGTTGTCCCAGAGCCTTAGGGGGCGGCCGGGCGGCGGGCAATACGGCGGGTGGCAAATCCCGCCGTCGGTTGCATTGACTTTGCGTCTCGTGTCCCCCAAG
>JANOJW010000452.1:0-3231 GCA_031418955.1 Hyphomicrobiales bacterium
AACGACTCGCTCAAGGCCGATCCGGGCGAACGCTTCGACATCGTGCTGACCAATCCACCTTTCGGCAAGAAGTCGAGCTTCACCGTAGTCGGCGAGAACGGCGAGGCGTCGAAGGAGAAAGAGACCTACGAGCGCGACGACTTCTGGGCCACCACTTCGAACAAGCAGCTCAACTTCGTGCAGCACATCAAGACGCTGCTCAAGGTGAATGGCCGCGCGGCGGTGGTGGTGCCGGACAACGTGCTCTTCGAGGGCGGGGCGGGCGAGACGATCCGGAAGAAACTGCTCGCCGACTGCGACGTGCACACGTTGCTGCGCCTGCCCACGGGCCTCTTCTACGCGCAGGGCGTGAAGGCGAACGTGCTCTTCTTCGACAAGAAGCCCGCCTCCGAGACGCCGTGGACGAAGAAGCTCTGGATCTACGACCTGCGCACCAACAAGCACTTCACGCTGAAGACCAATTTTCTCAAGCGTGCGGACCTGGACGAGTTCGTCTCCTGCTACAACCCGAAGAACCGACACGAGCGCAAAGCCACGTGGTCGGAGAAGAAGCCTGAGGGCCGCTGGCGCGCCTACGCTTACGACGAGCTCATCGCGCGCGACAAGGCGAGCCTGGACATCTTCTGGCTCAAGGACGAATCGCTGGAGGACTCAGACAATTTGCCAGCACCCGAGGTGATCGCGCAGGAGATGATCGAGGACTTGGAGGGGGCGTTGGAGCAGTTAAGAAGCATTGCGGCTGATTTGGGTGGCAAGCCGGCCACATGATTTACCCGCCTCAGAGGAGGCTGTCATGCGAATTCGCTTAGTGTGCGTCCTGTCCGCCGTAGCAATCAGCATCGCGGACGCAGGTCACCATGCGTACGGTTTCCAGATTGCGCCTCTTTCTTCGAAGTGGGAAGAAACTCTCACCAAGGAGGCGACAAGCACTAGAGCCAGAATCGCGGAGAAGCTCGGCCGACTGATCAAGGGCCCTGTACATGAAGAGATCACCCAGCTTGCCTTTGGCTGCCCTACCGAAGACAAAGATCTGCCGGCCGACATGCAATGCGCAACGGCTGATGCCCCATTTGCTAACAATTTCATCATTTACGGGGTGCGGTGGAACGACCTGCCGCCGTTCATGCTGCGTCCAAGTGAGGGAAAGCAGTGCAAGAAATCCTTCGGTCTTGGTGGTCCTGCGTGCAATGTTTCGCAGACCGTTCGGTTCTCGACGCAGCCGGAGTGCTGGTACTGCCTGTTCAAGGCTGCCGAGAAGATCGCCGCCTCGAAGCGCAAAATCGTCGGTTGTCTGCCGGCGGTAAGGGAGAAGGGCTCCAGGATGATCACGGCGCACCTGCTCGCGCGCTCGCATTATGGCGATCTCCAGTTTTTCCATTCGATGGCTCAGGACGAGGGCGTCGATCCGGCCGAAACGCGGGCGGACATTCTTGGTTGGCTAGAATTCGCCTGGAAGGTCGCCATGCGGGAGATTCCGCACGACGCTCTGCTCCGATCCGTAAACATCCCAGTCATGCAGCAGCGTTTCGGATGTTCCGGCTGGTCGGTTTCAGACCTGTATATCCTCGGACGGAAGGACAAGTTGCTCGAATACATCGATGACATCGCATTCGGGTCTGTGCTTCATACCGTTCAGGATTCCTTTGCCGAGGGGCACGTAGAACGCGAACGCTCTGAACCCGGCGCGATGTGCTCTTCGACTGTTCCCTTGCCGCGACCGGGGAACATCAAGGAGTTCCATGGCTACGCTTCGCAGGACGGTCACCTGCACGACGCGAAGGATCTCCGGGACGCGATGTCTGGAGCGATTGGAGGTAGCGTATCAGAGGCCGTCAATGCGAGCAGGCAATTGGCCCGCTTCTACCGCAGGAGCGCCACATGGGCCCAGGTCGAGCCATACGTGCAGTGCCTGTTCACCGTAAGCAGTGAGGGCCGGCGATCTTCGGCGGGAGATCAGTTCCGGCGCAGGTAGGCTGTAAGCCTTGAAGTTTTTCGTTTCGAGCATGATGGTCATCCATTGCGGACCCCGTCGCCCGCATCCCGAAGTGCGCCAACGCACAGACCGCGACCCTCCTCGCGGGAGATCGTGAAGGCCACATGAAAAAACCAGAACGCTCTCCCAAGGCGCCGGCGTCGCAGGGCAAGCCGCTGAATCCGCGGCAATTCCCGCTTGGCCCGCAGGCAGAGGCAACCGCGGGTCGTCAAAAAACCCGCGAGGCGGCGTACCCCGTGCGTGCACCGCGTCAGTCGCAGCGACGCGTGGAAAGGTCGGGCAAGGGCCGGACTGGCGCCTGAATCAGTCCATCAGCCGGACCGCGACGTGCGGCCGGCCATTGCGGATTTCGGCGAAGAGCGCGCCGTATTCCGGCAGCTCGACCCAGGCTGCCGTGTCTTTCGTCAGCGGCTCCGAGGCGATGATGATGGAGTCGGCGTTCTCCGCGCCGCCGGTCATTTTCCATTCCCCGTCGTGCAGGGCGTAGTCGCGGCCGAGCGTGTACCAGAGCGAAAGGAAGCTCAGGTTTGCTTCGTGCACCTTGGCGGGGTCCTCGGTGCGATAGCAGCCGAAGTCGAAGCAGTAGCGCACGGCGGCGAGCTGGGTGCCGTTGGCAACGAAGAGGTTCACAGACGAGGAGAGTGCGATGCCGAGTCTGGCGCGCGCCTCGCGAATGATTCCCAGCGTGTCCTGAATCGCCTTGAAGATTGATTTTTCCTCCAATTTCTCGAAGGAAGCGGAGAGCTGGGAGGCCAGCAGGGCGTAAATCCATTCGCTGTCGGTGGTGCCGTGGATCTGCGCCAGGTACTCGGGCTTGATGTGCGCGAGCAGCAACGGCTTCATGCGCGCGAATTCGGCCAGGTCGCCGTTGTGCGCGAGCACCAGCGGCACGTCGTTGAAGTGGAACGGGTGCACGTTCTGCAGCGAGATCTCGACGCGCGTGGAGTAGGCGACGCCGCGCACATGGCCAAGCACGCAGCTCGGGCGGATTTTCTGCGCGAGATTCTGCAGGTTGCGGTCGAACACCGGCAGCGACTGCGAGTAGTAGGAGTAGGCCTGCTCCGGATTGGCGCTGGCCGGATCCCAGGCGCGCATGCCAAATCCCGCGAGGTTGAGCATGTGCAACATTCTGGGCATGGTGCTCTGCCGGATCAGCGCCGAGTCGGGCTGGAACAGCAGGTTGTCCAGCAACACAGGCTGGCCGAGGTAGAGCAGGGCGCGGCACATGGCGGGATTAT
>JANOJW010000453.1:0-18026 GCA_031418955.1 Hyphomicrobiales bacterium
CGACGCCAAGCTGCGCGACATGGCGGCAGTCACGCTGGCCGACGTGCGCCGGCTGCTGATGGAGACGTGAACTCATCACCAGCCCGCGCACCGATCCCCTGTCAATAAAAAGAGCCGGGCGTGCCCGACTCTTTTCGATCCCGATCGCTGTGCAAGCGTCGCTCAGTTGGTGGTGCTGGTGAGGCCAACCGGGCGTGTGCCCTTGGTGCTGGCCGTCGGCACGTCCTGTGACGGCGCGCGGCCAGGGGCGGCAGGTGCCGGCGGTGCGATCGGATCGCGCTGCGGGGCGACCGTCGGCTCGTTCGGTGGCAGTTTTTGCACGGGCGCCGACGGTGTCATTTTCTTCCATTGTTGGCTGATCCAGGAGCCCTGTTCCACCTGCGGCTTCAGGCCGTCCTTGGCGAGCATCCGGTGCCCGTCTTGATACCAGCGCGACTGCGGATAGTTGTGGCCGAGCACGGCGATCGCCGACTGCGCCTCCGGACGGATGCCGAGCGCCATGTAGGACTCGCCGAGCCGCAGCAGCCCTTCCTCGACATGCTGCGTGGTCTGGAAATCGGTGACGACAACCTTGAACCGGTTGATCGCTGCCAGATGCTTGCCCTGCTGGAGATAGTAGCGGCCGACGTGCATCTCGTTGGCGGCAATCGAATCCTCGGCCAGCCGCATGCGGTTTTCGGCCTGCCGAGCGTAGGGGCTCTCGGGATAGCGCGACGCCAGGGTCTTTAGTTCGGCATGCGCGCGTTTCGCGGCGGTTTGGTCGTGCGCCGGATCCTTGATGTCGTCGAAGTAGGCGGACGCGATCACATGGTGGGCGAGAGCTGCATCCTTGGTGCCGGGATGCATGGTCGTGTAGCGGCGCGCGGTGGCGATGGCTTCGGGATTCTTTTTGCCCTTGTAGTAGGCGTATGAGGCCATCACCATCGCGCGGCGGGCTTCCGGCGCGTACGGGTGATCGCGATCGAGCTCCTCGAACTTGCGCGCGGCGTCCTCGAAGCGGCCCGTCGCCATCATCGCGTCGGCATCGGCGTACATCTTGCCGGGCGGATCGGGATTGAGCGCCTTCTGAGCGTTCGACGAGGCGCAACCCTGCAGGGCAGCCGCGCCCATCATCAACACGCCCGCCAAAATGGCTGCCTTGTGCCGACCGATCCAGAGCATCAATGCCATTTTTTTTGCGTCCCTGACTGGCGTTCCGCTTCTCAACTGGCGGACTCACCGATGCCGCATTCCCCGTGCACGCCCCGACAACTGTTCGCTAGTCCCGTCTAGCATGTGACCGTGGCTGCCGCAAACACGGCGCTCGACAGATCGACACGATTTCCAACGAGAAAACAGATCGATAGTGGCAATTGCGGGATGATTGCGGCGAACTCACGACGGCGGCTGCGCCTGTCGTGCCGTAGCGGAATTCAGCGGTGCTCAGCCGCAAGTCCGCCGACGACGACGCCAAACGCGTGGCCTGACTCGATCGGATGCGCGTCGCGCACCCGCGGTGCATGCACGTACGTCCAGGCCTCGGCATCGGCGAACAGCGCCTGCAGCACATGCGCATTGAGGCGATGGCCGCCGCGGACCGAGCGATAGGCGCCCAGCAGCGGCGCGCCAGCCAACGACAGATCGCCGACTGCATCGAGCATCTTGTGGCGAACGAACTCCTGCGGGAAGCGCAGACCCTCGGGGTTCATCACCTTGTCGTCGCCGATCGCGACGGTGTTTTCCAGCGAGGCGCCGAGTGCGAGGCCGGACTTCCAGAGCGTCTCGACGTCGCGCATGAAGCCAAACGTGCGGGCCGAGGCAATCTCGTTACGGTAGGTGCCAGGGTTGAGATCGAGGCTCATACGCTGGCGGCCGATCACGGGGCTCGCGAACTCGATTTCGACGTCGAGATGGAAGCCTGAATGCGGAGCAATCTCACCCCAGCAATTACCTTCCTCGACGCGAACGGGCTTCAACACCTTGATAAATTTGCGCGGCGCGGACAGCTCGATCAGCCCGACCTCGTCGATCGCCCGCACGAACTCGGCGGCGCTGCCGTCCATGATTGGGACTTCACGGCTGTCGATCTCGATGAAGCAGTTGTCGATGCTGAGGCCGCGAAGAGCCGACAGGAGATGCTCGACGGTTCCGACCGTGACGCCCTTGTCGTCGCCGATGACGGTGCAGAGCGTGAGGTTTTTGACGGCGCTCACGTCGGCGGGGATTTCCGCGATGATCTTGCCACGTTTGGAAACCAGAAAACGCAGCCCGGTGTCGGCCGGCGCGGGATGTAGGGTGACGGAGGATGGCGCACCGCTGTGCACGCCCGTTCCGGTGACCACGATCTCGCGAGCAAGTGACGTCTGGCGAGCGCCAATAAATCGCTTCGACATTCCGCGCCGTCCCTCGATTTAACGACCCGACTTGATCACGTTAGCTGCGCCTAGTGTGGCGCAAGTCGCGCGATCTGCGGGCCCCCCTGACATCCGAATGCCGCTTCTTGTCTGCACGATTCCGTGCGCTGAGCGGATCGATCCGAAACGTCTTCCACCAACATGGTTACGCTTATCCGCCGCGCGAGACAAATCACGCTTTCTTACAATTCGTTACACTCACCAGGTCGCCGCTTATCTCTTGTTTTTATTGAAGAAAAACGGAAGCTGAGCGTCGCGGTTTCGAGTGCCCGCTGCATCCTCTGCGCCGTCGTCGTCGCGTCCAAAACCACCAGTGATTCGCTGCAGGAATCCACCGCGCTTGGTCGTGTTGCCCTTGGCAGCCTGATCGTAGACGCGCGGCGACGGCGCCGCCGGCGGCTTATCGGACGGCTCCCCGTATTGTCCACTCTTGGCGCGGTACTCCCGCTGTCCAACTGTGGGAAAGTCGTCCACATTCGGCATACGGCGGTCGCTGCGGGCGAAATCCTGCGGTGGCCCCGGGACGAAGCCCGGCGCGTCGGCCCGCATGTCCTCGCGCACTGGCTGATGACCGGGCTGGGGGAACGGCGCGCCACGCGCGCCCGGTTGCGGGGCTTCCTCGATCACGACGCCGCGCGGAGCCTGCCAGACTTCACGGCTGGACGTAGGCCCCGGAATCGGCGGCGGCAGATTGCCGCGAGACGGATCGGCAATCGGCGACGGCATCCGGCTCTGAAAGGGGGACATCGGTTGCGTGTCCTGCGCCCTCGGCGCACCTATAGGCCCGGCCATCGGCGGCACTGGCATCGGTGGAGCCACAGGCTGGGCCTCGGTCGTGCCGGCGGTCCGATGTCCGACTTGGGCTCGCGTCGCTTGCGATTGGACGAGGCCCGAGGCGACGATCGCCACTCGGATGCGGTCGCCCATGTTCTCGTCGAAGGTCGCGCCGACGATGATGTTGGCTTCGGGGTCGACCTCCTCGCGCACACGGCTTGCCGCTTGATCGACCTCGTGCAGGGTCATGTCCCGGCCGCCGATGATCGACAGCAGCAGGCCCTTGGCGCCCTTCAGCGACACCTCGTCGAGCAGCGGATTGGCGATCGCCTCCTCGGCGGCACGCGTAGCGCGGCGCTCTCCGCTTGCCTCGCCCGTGCCCATCATCGCGGAGCCCATGTCCCGCATGACCGTGCGAACGTCGGCGAAATCGAGATTGATCAGGCCTTCCTTGACGATCAGGTCGACGATGCAGGCGATGCCCGAATAGAGCACCTGGTCGGCGAGAATGAAGGCCTCGGCGAACGTGGTGCGCTCGTTGGCGATGCGGAACAGGTTTTGATTGGGGATCACGATCAGCGTATCGACGTACTTCTTGAGCTCGGCGGTTCCGGCTTCCGCCGTGCGCATGCGCTTGGTGCCTTCGAACGTGAACGGCTTGGTCACGATCCCGACGGTCAGGATGTTGGATTCGCGCGCGATGCGGGCGATAACGGCGGCAGCGCCCGTGCCGGTGCCGCCGCCCATGCCGGCTGCGATGAACACCATGTGCGAGCCCGCGATCTGATTGCGGATCTCCTCGATAGCTTCTTCGGCGGCGGCCTGCCCAATTTCCGGTTTCGATCCGGCCCCGAGCCCCTCGGTCACATTGAGGCCGAGCTGGATTCGCCGCTCGGCGCTGGAGCCCTGCAGGGCCTGGGCGTCGGTGTTGGCGACAATGAAGTCGACCCCGACGAGCCCCGACGCGATCATGTTGTTGACCGCATTGCCGCCCGCACCGCCGACACCGATGACGGTGATTCGCGGCTTCAGGTCGGTCACCTTCGGCAACTGCAGCTTGATGCTCATCTCTCGATCCTGCCTCGCAACCTTTGTGTCCCACCGTGTGGGCAAGCGCCGCGCAACTTCACCGTGACCTTAAGAAAACCGATCCCTCGGAATCCCGAGCCGCACTAGAACCCGTCGCCGATCCATCGCTGCATACGCCTGAGATAACCGTTCTGTCCGGACATCCGGGACGACTGCACGGGACCGGGCATGGGGGACTGAACCAGGCCGATCAACGCCGCCAGCGACGGGCGCACTAGGCTGCCGGGCATGCCGCCGATCGGCTGCGGTTGCGCCGAGCGCGCATCGCCGCCAAACCGTCGCATCCAGGCTTGCTCCAGGCCGATCAGCTGGCCCGACCCGCCAATGAGCCGCACACGCCCGCTGGCCAAATCCGCACACCCGACTTCCGACAGTCGCTCCGCGATCAATCCGAAAATCTGCTCGACGCGCGGCACAATGATCGAACGCACCTTCTCTCGGGTCGTTTGATAGACGATCGGCCCATCCTCACCGACGACTGGGTAGGACAAAAGCTCCGAGGCATCCGACGCCGCCTTGACCAGTGTGCCATAAAGCGTCTTGATTCGCTCTGCCTCTGCAACCGAGGTCACCAGCGCGCTGGCAATGTCGTAGGTGATCAGGTGGCCGCCGACCGGCAGCGATTCGACACAGACGAGCGCATCACCGACGAAGCCCGCGATGGTGGTGGTGCCGGCGCCGATATCGACCACCAGGATGCCGGCCCGGCGCTCTTCCACTGTGGTGGTAGCATAGGCGCCGGCCACCGCCTCGGGAACCAAACGCTCGGTCTCGAGATGGCAGCGCTCGACGACGGTCAGCAGATTGCGCAATGGGCCATCGTCGGCGGTGACGGCCGCGAGGTCGACGGCGAGTTCTTGGGCCGCCATGCCGCGGGGGTCGACAACGCCGGTGACGCCATCGAGCGACCAGGCCGAGCTGCCCAGATGCACGAGCGTGCGGCCGCTGCGGGCAACATAGGCTTCGCCGCCCGAAATCACGCGGCCGATATCGGCGTCGGTGACGACCTGGCCCTCGACGCGGGCGCGCGCGGTGAACCGCTGTGCGCGCAGCTTGCCGCAACTGACGGCGACCGACACTTGGCTCAGCTCGACGCCGGCCATGCGTTCGGCCTGCGCGATCACCTGGCGGGTCACTCGCTCCGCTTCCCCTGAGTCCGTGATCATGCCGGACTTGAGGCCGGCCGAGCGCTGATGGCCAAAGCCCAGCAGCATCATCGCACCCTGCGCATCGGGCGCCGCGATCAGGCAGCAGATCTTGCTCGAGCCGATGTCGAGGACACCGGTCAATCCGTCGGGCGAGGCCCTGTTACCCTGTCGATGCATCGGCCTACTCCGCCTCCGCACGCACGATGCGACGCGGCGCCAGGTCCTCGGCGGCGTGCCGGCGGCGCGTTTCCCCGATCGCCACCTGGCCGGGCCGCCGCAGGTCGATGATCTGGCCGGGCGCGGTCGCAACCCTCGCGCGACGCTCGAGATCGGCGAGACGATCGAGCGCGGCGGCGACACTGGTCTCCGGCAGATGAATGAGAGTGCCGTCACTGAGTGTCAGCGACCAGCGGCGCTGGCCGAGGCGCGCGGCAGTCTCGAGGCGGCCGGCGATGTCGGCATGCTGCGCCAGTGCGGCCAGAAGCTCGCCGACGGCGGCTGGAGCGCCGGTTCCTGTCACCACCGGCAGGGTCGTCTGTGAGCCCGCCGCCACGCGCGAAAGCTGGCGGCCCGTCGCGTCGAGGAGGGACTTGGTGCCGGCCTCAGACCAGACTGCGGCAGGCACGCGCTCGCGAATATGGATACGCAGCTTGTCGGGAAAGACCCGCGCGACCTGCGCCTGCGCCACCCAGGGAATGTCCTCAATCCGCCGCCGCGCCGCTGTTACGTCGAACACCAGCAGCGAGCCCCCGGCGTCGAGACGCAAGGCTGAATAGATGTCGGGATCGCGCGCATAGCGGTGGCCGGTGACCGTGACCTCGTTGATCGCGAGGCCCGCCTTGACGAGCAGCGCATCGAGCTGCTGCTGGATGGGCTTGGCGATGCGCGCGTCGCGTCCAAAGCCCGAGAGGCCCGCGAACAGCAGGGCGCCGGTCAGCGCTGCGACGAGCACGGGCACCATGGTTGCCGCCCGCAGGCGCATCGTCCGGTAAGGCTGAGGTCGAAGTTGGTGGCGCTCGGGATGAAACTGATGCTGCGGCGACGGCGTCGCGCGTTCAATGATGAATACCGGCGGCGTCGGGGGCAACGCGACATGCGGCGTCGGCGGTGGAGGCATCGCGGCAGGCGCGACGGTGCGATGGCCGACCTCAACGCCGGCGCCGCGCCACCAAAACCTACCATCTGTCCGAGACTGGGCCAAAACCCTTCGCTCCGATCCAACCTGCCAGGTCGCGAAGGGCCGGGCGACGGGCTGTCATGATTGACAGCGCATAGACGATACGCGCCGGCCCGGCCGAAACCGGGACGCTCGCGTTAACCCTTGAGCCAAGGAGGTTAAGAATTGGTGCACGCGGCACTGCCGCAAAGCCGCCGCAGCCGTTAAACAGTTGTCGCGCGAGACGTCGCTCGCTCGTACCCGGTTTCCCAGACCGATCATGGCCCCCCGATCGGCATCCAGGGCTTGCCCGGTCGCGATTGACACTCGGTTCCACAAAAGATCGAGACCAGTCTCATGAGTTCCGTCATGCCTTGGGGCGGGCGGTAATTGTTCGTTCACCGACGGACAAACTTCGGCTTCACTTGTCGCTGATACCTTGATCGCCGTGTTCGCAGCCGGCGGGGCAGCGCGTGAAGCTCGTTCCAGACCACATCAGCGAGATGTTGAAGCGCTTGCGCGGCGGCGCCACCGACGCCGAGCTGCGGCAGCGCTACGTCAATCCGTCTCCGTTGCCCAAACGACTGCGCGCGGCCCGCAAGGCGACACCGCAATCCGTCCGCGCCTTCTGGCAGCGCCTGCGCGCCGAGACGGCCGCGACCGACGCCGATCAGGCGGCGCTCGCTGACCCGGCGACGGTCGCCGACGCTGCCCGCTACTCAGCCAATATCGAGAACCTGATCGGCACCGTAAAGATCCCGGTCGGGCTCGCCGGGCCCTTACGCATCAACGGCGCCCACGCCCGCGGCGATTTCCTCATTCCCCTGGCGACGACGGAGGCCGCGCTCGTCGCCTCCTATGCGCGGGGCGCCGAGGTCGCAACGCTGGCCGGTGGCGTCCTGGCGGCACTGGCTTCCGACGGTGTCCTGCGAACGCCCGGCTTCAAGTTCGAGACCATGCTGCACGCAGGCTTGTTCTGCGAGTGGGTGGTCGCGTACGCCGACGAACTGCGCGCCGTCGCCGAAACAACCACACGGCACGGCAAGCTCGTCTCGATCGAGCCGGTGATCGACAGCGACATCGTGTTCCTGCTGTGTCGCTACACGACCGGGGACGCCGCTGGCCAGAACATGGTCACGATCGCCACCGACGCGCTCTGCCGTCGCATCGTCGAGGCCTGCCCGGTGACGCCGTTGCACTGGTTCGTGGAGGCGAACTTCTCGGGCGACAAGAAGGCCTCACATCTAGGCCTCCTGCGCGGCCGCGGCCGCAAGGTGACAGCGAGCGTGACGCTGCCCACCGCCCTCGTCGAGCAGAGGCTGCATTGCACGGTCGAGCAGATGCTCGACTACGCGCGCATGGCCAATCTCGGCGCGTTGATGACCGGCCAGATCGGTGCGCAAGGGCATTACGCCAACGGGCTCGCCGCCTTCTATCTCGCCACCGGCCAGGATGCGGCCTGCGTGGCTGAATCAGCCGTCGGCTTCTCGCGCATGGAAGCGCGCGCCGGAGGCCTGATGATCTCGGCGACGCTGCCCAACATCCTCGTTGGCAGCGTCGGCGGTGGCACCGGGCTGCCCTCGCAGTCGGCGGGCCTCAACATCCTGGGGCTCAAGGGTGCCGGCAAAGCTGCCGCGCTCGCCGAGGTCGCCGCGTCGCTGTGTCTTGTCGGCGAGATCTCGATCATCGCGGCTCTGGCAGCCGGCCATTTCGTGCGCGCGCACGCCTCGCTGGCGAGGGGGCGCTGATGGCGATCACCGTCACCGACGAGCAACAGATCGGCATCTTCGCGCGTCTTTGGATCTACCAGCGCGAGCGGCTGCCGTTCGGAAAAACCGCGACGCTTTTGGCGCTGTTCAGCGCGGCGAGCATCAATGTGTCAGCCGCACTTGCCGGCGTCGCACGTCCAGGTCTTGGCGCCTATCTCGTCGCGTTCATCTGTGCGTTCGTGTTCTTCGCCCAGCTGCGCGCCTGCGACGAGATCAAGGACGGCGAGGAGGACGCGCGCTTTCGGCCCGAGCGTCCGATCCCGCGCGGCCTCGTCACGCTCGAGACCATCGTCGGCATTGGCATCGCACTGGTGCCCCTGGCGGCGCTGGTCGCGTGGTTGCGGGCTCCCGTGCTGCTGTGGCCGCTGGCGCTCGTGTGGCTCTGGATGGGCCTCATGACCTTCGAGTTCTTCGTGCCTGATTGGCTGAAGGCACGGCCCGTCGCCTATCTCGTCTCGCACATGGCGATCATGCCGCTGATCGACCTGTTCGTGACGGCGTGCGAATGGCTACCGCGGGCATGGACGCCGCCGGCTGGACTGTCGATCTTCCTCGCGCTGTCGTTCGTCAACGGCTGTGTGATCGAGATCGGCCGCAAGATCTATGCGCCGTCAGCTGAGCGCGAGGGCGTCGAGACGTACAGCAAGGCCTGGGGCATCGAGCGCGCGCTCGGTGTTTGGGCTACCTGCCTCGTCGCTTCGGCTGCACTGCTGATCGCCGTCGGCGTCAAGCTCGGCGCCGGGGTCCCCGTGACCGCGGTCGCCGCAGTCGCATTGGCGGCAGCGCTCTGGACGGCACACCGATTTCACGCCGCGCGCGACACGCAAGCGCAGAAGCGCATCGATCTCGTCGCCGGCTTGTGGGTTGCGCTTTGCTACGGAACCGCCGGCCTCGCGCCGCTGCTGCCTGGATGGCTGTCATGAAGCTCGTCTATGAGATGGGCGAGGCGACCGATGTCGCACGTGTCGGCGGCAAGGCGGCGTCGCTCGCGCGGCTCGCCGCGGCTGGATTTCCACCACCCGCGTTCTTCGCAATTTCGCCCGAGGCCTTCGATGCGAGCGGCTTGAAGGATTGCGCGATGCCGGACGTCGAGGACGCGCTCGCGCGTCTGGGCGCCGGCCCGTTCGCGGTGCGCTCGTCGGGACGCCAGGAGGATGGGGTAGCACACTCGCACGCGGGCCAGTTCCTCTCCAAGCTCAACGTGCCGGCGCATGACGTGGCGTCCGCCGCCGCCGAGGTCTGGCGATCGGGCTTCACCGACACGATCGAGGCATACCGCCGCGTGCGCGGGCTCGACGGCGCCGACCAGGCTCCCGCCGTGATCGTCCAGCGCATGGTCGATGCGCGGGCGGCCGGCGTCGTGTTCTCGGCCGATCCGGTGGCAGGTCGTCGCGACCGCATCGTCATCTCGGCGACTGCAGGCCTTGCCGACCAGCTCGTCTCCGGCGAGATCGACGGCCTCGACTATGCAGTGTGCCGCAGAAGCGGCAACATCACTGGACCGGCCGACGCGCACGGTCCGCTGTCGCTTCGCGATGTGAAGGCGCTGGCCGATCTCGCCGTGCAAGTCGAGACCGCGTTCGGCGCGCCGCAGGACATCGAATGGGCATTCCAGGGCCAAGCCCTACGTGTGCTGCAGGCGCGGCCGATCACCACCGCGCTCAAGGCGACGCCGGCGGCCGACGAGACCGTGACGATCTTCGACAACTCAAACATCGTCGAGAGCTATCCAGGCATCGTGTCGCCGCTGACCTACAGCTTTGCGCAGTATGCCTATGCGCGTGTCTATCGCGCCTTTGTACGGGTCGTCGGTGTGTCCGAGGCGCGCATCGCGGCCAACGCCGCCGTGTTCGAGAACATGCTCGGCCGCGTCGAGGGCCGTGTCTACTACAACCTCGTCAACTGGTACCGCTGCCTCGCACTGCTGCCCGGATTTGCGATCAACCGCCGCCACATGGAGACCATGATGGGCGTCGGCGAGCCGCTGCCCGAGGAGATCGCCGCCCGCCTCGTGCCGCAAGCGACGGGGCTCGCCAAGTTGCGCGAGTGGGGTCGCGTCGCCAAGATGGGCGCTTGCCTCGCCGTCGAGTGCATCCGCCTGCCGCGCACCATCCGCGGCTTCTATGGCCGGATCGAGCGGTCGCTCGGCGCATCGGCGATCGATCTCGAGAAGGCTCCGCTGACCGCGCTCGCCGCCGAGTACCGACGCATCGAGGCCGAGCTGCTCGACCGCTGGGATGCGCCACTGATCAATGACTTCTTGTGCATGATCGCGTTCGGCGGCTCGCGAAAGTTGATGGAGCGCTGGCTTGGCCCCGCCGGCCTCGCGCTGCACAACGACGTGATGATCGGCCAGGGCGACATCGTCTCGGCCGAGCCGCCGCAACGCATCGCCAGACTCGGCGCGCAGGTGTCCGCTGTGCCGGGGCTCGCAGCGCTCTTGCGCTCGCACGGCTTGGCCGCACTCGAGGCGCACCCAAGCATCCGCGATGGCGTCGCCAGCTACATCGCAAAATTCGGCGACCGCTGCACGGAAGAGCTGAAGCTCGAAAGCATCACTCTCGGCGAGGATCCAACGCCGCTGCTCGCCTCGATCGCGGCGGCCGCCGATCGTCCACCGGTCAAGCACGCCAAGTCCCGCCCGACCGAGGACCGCCTTGCCGAGCTGTTCGCGCTGAGCCGCGTGAAGCGCTGGATCGCGGCCCGCGTGCTCGGCGTCGCCAAGGCGCGCGTGCGGGACCGCGAGAACCTGCGTTTCGAGCGCACGCGCATCTTCGGGCGCGCCCGCCGCGTGTTTCTTGCGATGGGCCGCGAACTCAGCGGCCACGGGCTGATCGACGATCCGCGCGACGTGTTCGGGCTGACCGTGCACGAGTTGCTCGGCGCCATCGAGGGCTCTGCCGTGTCGAGCAATCTACGCGGCCTCGTCGCGTTGCGGCGCGCCGAGATGGCGCGAGCCGCCGAACGTCCCGATCCCGCGGAGCGCATCACCATTACCGGCGCGGCGGCGGTTGCGCTTGGCGCCGCGGCAACTGCCCCGGTCATCGCGCAGGCCGCCAGCACCGACACGCAACGCAAAGGCACCGGCTGCTCGGCCGGCCGCTTGACCGCCATCGCCCGCGTGATCCGTGACCCGCGCAAGGAAGCACTGACGCCCGGAGAGATCCTGGTCGCACGTCACACCGATCCAGGCTGGATCGCCGTGTTCTCCAACGCCTCGGCCATCGTCGTCGAGCGCGGCAGCCTGCTCTCGCACTCGGCCATCGTGGCGCGCGAGCTCGGCATTCCCTGCGTGGTCGGCCTCAAGGACGCGACGAGCTGGATCTCGACCGGCGACACCATCGAGGTCGACGGCAGCACCGGCGAGGTCAAGAAGCATGGCGCGTGACACGATGGACAGCATGGACAGCGAGATCGCCGGCAAGGCTGCCTTCGACGACATCCGCTACGCCCAACTGTGGGAGGACGCGGACGTGCTGAATGCCGCGCTCGGGGCCAGGCCCGGCGCGACGCTCGTCTCGATCTGCTCAGCCGGCGACAATGCATTGGGCATGCTCCTGCTCGATCCCGCGAAGGTCGTGGTCGTCGATCTGTCGCCGGCGCAGATCGCTTGTCTCGAGGCGCGCATCGCCATGTACCGCACACTCGACCACGCCGAGTTCCTGCGCCTGATGGGCGCGCGCGCGGCTGCAGATCGCGGTGCACTGCTCGATCGCGTCATTGCGGCGCTGCCCGAGGCGACGGGCGCGTTCTGGCAGGCGCGGCGCGACGACGTGATCGCGCACGGCCTCGGTGGCGTTGGAAAGTTCGAGCGCTATTTCCGCCTGTTTCGCACGCGGCTGTTGCCACTCGCTCACTCGCCAAAGACCGTCGAGGCGATCTTTGCGCGCCGCGACCGCGCCTCACGCGAAACGTTCGTGCGCACGCGCTGGAACAACTGGCGCTGGCGGTTGCTGCTGTCGGTGTTCTTCTCGCGCACCATGATGGGGCGGCTTGGACGTGACGCTGCGTTCTTCGAGCATGTGCAGGGCAGCGTCGCGGCCCACGTCGCCCGGCGCATCGACCACGCCGCGATCGAACTCGATCCGGCCGACAACCCGTACCTCGCTTGGATCATGACGGGGACCCATCGCGCGGCGCTGCCGCTCGCCTGGAGGCCTGAGCACTTCGCCACGATCCGACACCGGCTCGGCCGCCTCGACATCCGCCCCGGCTCGCTCGAGCGGTTCGTGGCGACCGGCGAGAAGGCCGACGGGTTCAATCTCTCCGATATCTTCGAGTACATGTCTCAGCCGGTGTTCGCCGAGGTCTATGGATCGCTGCTGGCGGCGTCCAATCCGGGCGCGCGGCTCGTCTACTGGAACATGATGGTGCCGCGCCGCGTGCCCGCGGAATTCACCGCGCGCATTATGCGTTGCACAAACGACGAGGAACGCCTGAAGGCCCAGGACAAGGCGTTCTTCTACTCCGACTTCGTGATCGAGGTCGTGCGGTGATCGCGATTGCCGGACAGTTTGCCCTGATCGTCGCGTCGGTCGGCCTGCTGCTCGGCGTGATGGGGCTCGTGCGCATGGTCGCTGAGCGCTTCGACATCGGGCCGGAGCTGCAACGCAAGGCCGTGCACATCGCGACCGGCGGCTATGCGCTGATATTGCCTGTGCTGTTCAAGGAGCACTGGCCGGTGCTGCTGCTGATCGCGGTGACGCTTGTCGTCATGCTGGTGCTGCGTTCGGGTTCTTTCGCGCGATCCGGCATCGGCGCCGCCGTGCACAGTGTCGAGCGCCGCTCCTACGGCGACATGCTGCTGGCGGTTGCGGTCGGCTTCCTGTTCGTGCGTTCGAGCGGCGAGCCTGTGCTCTATGCACTGCCGATCCTGGTGCTGACTCTGTCGGACGCGGCTGCCGCCCTCGTCGGCACCGCCTACGGGCGCAAGCTCTTCCAGGTCGAGGCCGGGATCAAGTCGCTCGAGGGCGTGGCGGCGTTCTTCCTGGTGACGTGCATCATTGCGATGGTCATGCTGCTGCTGATGACCGACATCCCGCGCGTGAACGTGGTGCTGCTCGCCTTCGCCGTGGCGGCGTTCGGGGCATTGGTCGAGGCCGATTCCTGGCGCGGCTTCGACAACCTGTTCCTCCCCGTCGGCCTGCACCTGTTCCTCGTGCAGCACATGGACAAGCCGCCGCTGGGGCTCGCCCTGCTGATCATCGGTGTCGCCGTCACGCTCGTCGTGATGATGGCGTTCGCCCGGCCGCTCGGGCTCACCTCCCATGCCGCGCGCGCCTACACGGTGGCGCTGTTCCTGATCTGCTCCTACACGGAGGCGCAGAACGCGATCCTGCCGGGCCTCGCGCTGCTCGCGCATCTCGCCGCGCGCGCGACGTCGCCGACACGCAGCCCGTTCCCCGATCTCGACAGCATCGCCGCGCTCGCCGCAATCTCGCTGCTCTGGCTGTTCTTCGGCGAGTGGTTCGGCCGCACCGCGATCAGTTTCTACACCATGACGTTCGCCGGTGTGATCGCAGTCCTCGCGCTGATCGCGTTCGGCGACCGCGCCGGCCGCACCATGCATCTCGCTGCCGCGGTGATCCTGTCGGCCGCCCTCGCCGTCGCGTTCCATTGGATCGTCGGCCTTGGCCCCGAGGCCACGCGCTGGCATGGCGCGCTGTGGCTGCCGCTCGCCGCGACTTTGCTTTTGGCGTCGGCCGCGGCGATCCTGCGGCCCGACATCTTTGCGCGCTACCGCAGCCCGCGCGTCGCCGTCTTGGCCGGCCTCGTGCCGGCGGCAAGCTATCTCTACCTCGTCGCCCACTGACCGCGAGCCCCATGCCCATGTCCGCATCGAACCCCGAGATCGTCTCCGTAACGGACGCTGCGTGCGCGATCTGGCGCGATGCGCCGTCGTGGCAGGGGCAACGCACCGCCGCGGTCGGCCGCTTCACATGCACAAGCGCCGGGGCCGGCCGCGCCATGCTCGACGACGTCGGCGAGCGGCTTCGCCTCGAAGGCTTCGCCGCGGTGATGGGGCCGATGGACGGCGATACCTGGCACGCCTATCGCGTCATTACCGAGAGCGACGGCTCGCGCCCGTTTCCGCTCGAGCCGGTGAGCGGCCCGCACGATCATGCGGCCTGGACCGCCGCCGGCTTCGCGCCGATCTCGGCTTACGTCTCCGCCCGGAGCCTGCTTGCCGACGCGTGCAACACGACGCCCGCAGTCATGCCGGGCCTCAGCGTCGTGGCGTGGGACGGGCGCGATGCGGAAGGCCTGATCGGCCGCGTGTTCGACATGTCGCTCGCAGCGTTCGCAAGGAACGCGTTCTACAAGCCGATCACGCGAGACGCCTTCCTCGATCTCTATCGCCCGATCCTCCCCGCCGTCGATCCACGCTTCGTGCTGTTCGCTATGCGCGACGACGGCTCGGTCGCGGGCTTCCTGTTCGCCTATCCCAATCTCGCAGAAGGCCCGATGCCTCAGTCGATCGTGATCAAGACCTATGCGAGTGCCGAGCGGGGCGCTGGCCGCATCCTGATCGACGCGATCCACCACCGCGCGCGGGATCTCGGCATGACGCAAGCGATCCATGGCCTCATGCACGTCGACAACGCCTCGCTCGACCGTTCTGGGCGAACCGGAGGCGTCGTGTTCCGCCGCTACGCGTTGATGGGCCGGCGCTTCGATGCAGTGGGCGGCGCGTCGTGAGCCTGCTCGAGACCTTCCTCGCCACTGCCGACGCGCACGCAGCACGCGCAGCGATCATCGACGGCCGCGGGCAGGTGACGTCGTTCGTCGCGCTAGCACAATGGTCGGCGGAGCTGGCGACTGCGTGGCGCGCCAAGGGGATCGGCAAGGGAGACCGCGTGCTCATGGCCGTGCCGCTGGACGCTGGGCTCTATGCGGGCCTTGCAGCGCTCTGGCGGCTCGGCGCGGTCGCCGTGTTCCCGGAGCCGGCGATGGGCCTGAAAGGCTTGCGCCATGCGGCAGCGACCATGAAACCTAAGGCCTATCTTTCGGCCGGCTGGCTCGCCGGTCTCCGGTGTGCGGTGCCCGAGCTGTGGTCCGTGACGCGCACGCTGCATCCCGACGATCGAGCGGCGGGCGCAGCGATCGTCGAGCGGCTCGATGTCGACCACCCGGCACTGATCTCTTTCACCAGCGGCTCGACCGGCGCGCCGAAGGCGATCTCGCGCTCGCACGGCTTCCTGATGGCGCAGCATCGCGCGGTGTCGCCGATGCTCGCCACCGAGCGGGCGGACGAAACCGATCTGGTGGCCTTCCCGGTATTCGTGCTGGTCAATCTCGCGCTCGGCGTGACGAGCGTGCTGCCGTGCTGGCGAGTGACCGCGCACGATCGCGCCGACATGCGCACGCTCGCGGCGTTCGCGACCACGCATCGTGTGAGCCGCATGCTGGTGCCGCCGTCGATCTGCGAGCGCATGACGCAGAGCGGCGTCGGCGTGCCGGGCAACATTCGCGCGATCTTCACGGGCGGCGGGCCGGTGTTTCCCGACGTCCTGCTGAGGCTCGCCGAGCTGAGCCCGCGCACCGCCATCACCGCCGTCTACGGCTCGACGGAGGCCGAGCCGATCGCGCACATCTCGGTCAGCGAGATTGCCGCCGCCGACTGGGCCGGCATGCGCGAGGGGCAGGGCCTGATCGCCGGTGCGCCGGTGCCGCAAGTGCGGCTGCGATTGATCGACGACGAGATCACGGTGACGGGCGAGCACGTCAACACGAGCTACATGGATGCATCGCGCAACGCCGGCACCAAGCTCACGCTCGACGGCCAGATCTGGCATCGCACGGGCGATGCGGGCCGGCTCGACGCACAGGGCCGCCTGTGGCTGCTCGGCCGGCTCGATGGCCGCGTGGGCGGACTGTCGCCGTTCTGCGTCGAGACGGCGGCACGCTTCTGGCCGGGGCTCGAGCGCTCGGCGCTGGCGAACGTCGGCGGCGAGGCGGTGCTCGCCGTCGAAGGCGACACGCGGCATCTGCCCGACTGGGCGCGCGCAGGGGAGAAGTTGGGCGTCGCTCGCGTGGTGGCGCTCGAGGCCATCCCGCTCGACGCCCGCCACCGCTCGAAGGTCGACTACACGGCCCTGAGCCACAGGCTCGCCTCGGCGTAAGTTGCGGGCCGCCACGTGTGCCGTTTCGGGACATCGCGGCGCCGTTGGGAGTGGCCCAGTCGGTTCCGACGCCTCGAACGGCAGTCGTCCCTCAGAATGTCCCGCAATCGAGCCTGGGAGGCCGCTGACAGCGATCCGACTTCTCCCGGCTAGGGGAGTAGCCAGAAATATTTCGCGCAGAAATCAGCCATCTAATTGAATTAACTATCTTTTCGGACGATCACGGTTAATGCGCCTACGAGTACGTCCGGCTCAATGGCAAGGCTGGACTACATCGTCGCCCACGGCGGCGCCATGCACTTCCGGTTTGTGAAACGGGGCGGCGATCAACCGACGTAGCGAGCCTTGTCGAGCTGGATCGACTTCACTGCGTCGTAGGCTAGGTCCATAAACCAGTCCTCGATGGCCTGCAGCGCAGCGGCCCGGTGCGGCCACGACCTCCGGCCATCTGGGAAGCCAATGTACTCGTAGGCAATCGCCTCGGCCTCGGCGCGATCAATGGCCTTGTCCTTCTTGAGCTGTGAGAATGCGGCGTCGAAGGCAGGCTTGTCAGTACCGGCATTGCGCAGGAGCTGCGAATAGATCGCCACAACCCGCTGATCGGGCAACAGTGCAATTTCCGACGCGGGCGCTGCTCGCAACTGCAATCGCGCCTTCAGCTCATCGAGAAAGACGCTGACTTCCTTTTCTTCTGCGCCCTCGAACAACTTCATGAACGCCGCTACATCCCTCGCCTGCCCCTTGGCATTGGTGGCGGCGAGGATAGCGTGCAGCTCTTGGAGAGTGTCGGAAAGCTGTTTGACGTTCACGGCCATTCTCCTCAACATGTCTCCCGCTTCGGTAAAACGCCAAAACTCGAAGCGGTCCGGCTTCACCGTCGCCGATTCTGCTTGCTCGGCTGCTTCCGATGTCTCGGTGCCTGCGCGAGTGACACAAATTGCGCTACGGTCTTCTCAGAATACGGCTCAGCGAGTTGCGCGAGTGCAATGAGTGCCTCGGCCTCGCCAATCGCTCCGTGCCTTTGACTGATCGCACTCAACTGACGCAGTGCACCGGCCAACTCCCGCATCTGCATGACGTCTACACCTCGACTCGAGACTACGGCTATTTTAGATTGATTCGCACCTTCACTTCATCTCCCAGCGTCGAGAACATCTTAGGAACCTTGTGGGCTGTCACGATTTCTCGTCCTGCCACGTTTCGCAGCGGCTTGCTATCCTGTATATCCCGTTCAAAGATGTAGTGATCACCTTGCCATAGTTGTAGCCCGCGCCGCACGGTGCCCCAAGCCCTCCGCTCTTCGCCGGTGGGCCCATCATCGATTGGCTTGTCTAATGTCATCATTCCCACAACCCCAGCAAGTGCGATGCCGGGATTGATACCTGATTGTCCATCGACCCCGGACTTCAACTCATTGACCAACCGCAAGTAAACACCCACCGTCTCTGCTGATATTTGGTCGAGCTTCGTGGGCACCAGAAGGTGGGTGCTCGCCGCTAGGAGCCTGTCCGAGTAATAGCCAGATCGCGCTGGTCAGGAAAGCGCGAGTCGGATTCTGTCTGGGCGATGAGCAA
>JANOJW010000454.1:0-2230 GCA_031418955.1 Hyphomicrobiales bacterium
CCTTGCCTTCCTTCTTTGCGGCCTCGATCAGCGCCGGCGTGATCGCTTCGCCGGGCGGCGCCTGCGAGAGCACGCGCGTGGCGAACGGCGCGGACGCAGACGCGGCGGCGGCACCTGTCATGATCGTGCGGCGTGAGGGATGCATGATTGGCACCGTTGTTCTCGTCCCCTCTCCCCGTCCTTCACGGGGAGAGGGTCAGGGTGAGGCGCGGCGACACGACCACGAGAAAGCTGCCTCCCCTCACCCCGACCCTCTCCCCGTGCGAGTGCAGAGCACGGGGAGAGGGGGTAGTGTTCACACCTTGAAGTACTGGGTGTAGCGCTTCTTGATGTCGTCGGCCTGCTTTTCGACCTCGGCCGCGTTTTCCTTCATCAGCTTGATCTCCCCCAGCGCCTTGCGCCCCGGTCGGTCCTTGACGAGGGCGTGTGCCGAGCGCAGCGCGCCGACATCGACCATCGTCTGCTGGGCGTCCTGCGTGAAGCTCCACAGATGGAAGAGTTTGGCGGCGTTCGGGTTCGGCGCCCGCTTCATCACGGCGGAGGGCCCGGTGATCAGCGGCGTGCCCTCGATCGGATAGACGATCTCCAGTGGCGCGCCCTTCTCGATCTCGAGCGAGACGACGTAGTCGCCGCCATCGACCATGATGGCGCGCTCGCCAAGAGCGATCTTCTTCGGTGGATCGGCGGCCGACTGCACCTGCATGATCTTCTGGGCGGCGAGTTTCTCGAAGTACTCCCAGCCGAGATCGCGCGCCATCTGGTGCGTGGCCGTCATGATGGTGCCCGAGTAGCCAGGATGCGCTTTCACCATCTTCCCCGACCACTTCGGGTCGAGCAGATCGCCAAAGCCCTTCGGGGCCTCCTCGGGCTTCACCAGCGTCTTGTTGTAGGCGATCACCGAGAGCATCACGCGCCAGGTGGCGTAGAATCCGTCGGCGTCCTTGTACTCGGGGGCGAAATGCCGGGCGACGTCCTCGGGCATCACCGCTTCGAGCAGGCCATCGCGCTTCCAGACGATGAAGTGGGCGGCATCCGAACTGTTGACCGTGTCGCAGTTGTAGATCTTGGAGCCGTACTCTTGGCCGATGCGCTGGAAGTTGCGCTCCGCCCCCGTGCGTTCGACCTTCACGGCGATGCCCGGATACTTCGCTTCGAAGGCCTTGCCGATGCGCTCGGCCACCTTGATCTCGACCGAGGTGTAGTAGTTGACCTTGCCTTCCTTCTTCGCAGCCGCGATCAGCTCGTCGGTGATCTTCATCGCGGCCGGTGGTGCCTGCGCGATCGAGGCGCGTGGCCAAGACAACGCGGCGCCGGCTGCTGCGAGCGATGCCGCGCTGCCGACAACGAGGCGCCGACTGGGGTTCCGGTCCTTCGTGGTCATGGTCGTTCTCCCTGACTGTCGGCCGATGGTCGATGCGCTGCAATCATCGCGCGAGCGCCCGGCATTTCGCCGGCTCGAGTTGCAGCACGACCGCGCTTCCGGCTGCGAAATTCTGGTCCGGCGGCGCGGCGATGCGTACTTCTGCGTTGCCCTGCACCTCGACCATATAGTCGCGGCTCGCGCCGAGAAAGACCTGCCGGCGCACAACCGCGGGCAGCGCATTCGATGGCAATGTGCCCGCACCTGCCGGCGAGAGGCGGATCTGATGCTGGCGGATCGCGACGGCCGTTTCCCGGCCCGGCACGAGGTCGAGGCCGGTCGTGGCGATCGGAACGCCCGCGATCTCGACCCGAGTGGCGTCGACGGCCCGGCCTTTCAGCACGTTGCTCGCGCCGATGAAGCGCGCGACGAACTCGGACACCGGTCGCTCGTAGATCTCCTCCGGGCTGCCGAGCTGCTCGATCCGGCCGAGGTTCATGACGGCGATCAGGTCGGCCGTGGTCATCGCCTCGGCCTGGTCGTGGGTCACATAGACGGTGGTGGTGCGGAACTGGTCGTGCAGGCGGCGGATCTCGAAGCGCATCTCCTCGCGCAGATTGGCGTCGAGGTTGGAGAGCGGCTCATCCATCAGCAGCGTTTCGGGCTCGACGACGAGCGCGCGGGCAAGTGAGACGCGCTGCTGCTGGCCACCCGAGAGCTCCGATGGGTACCGCCCGGCCAGCGCCTCGAGACGCGCCACCGTGAGGATCGCTGTGACGCGCTGCTCGATGGTCGCCTTGTCGAGGCCGCGGATCTGAAGGCCGTAGGCGACGTTTTCGGCGGCCGTCATGTGCGGCCACAGCGCGTAGG
>JANOJW010000455.1:0-2292 GCA_031418955.1 Hyphomicrobiales bacterium
CTCCTTCTTGTCGATGGTCTGGGCTTGTGCTGCCCCACCGAGCGCCATGGCGCCTGCCACGGCCGCTGCGGCCAAAATCCGACGCATAGATAACCCTCCCTAGTGGGTGCTCGTCCGGCTCTTGCCGGATCGGAGGCGGACAATCGACCAAATTCCCGGCGGTTGCAAGGTAGCGCGCAGACGGGCCGCGCATGCCATGAATTGACATACCATGTTGCGCTGCCGCACGACCATCTTCACCTGCAAGCTCGACAACTCTATAGTAGCTGGAAGGCTCTTTGATGGCGCGGGCGCCGGTGGATAGCGTGGCCCTATGAACGATTGCGAGTTTCAGCTTGGCGTGCTGCGGCCGGTGATGCCTGTGCGGCTCGCCCGGATCGGCATCGACGAATGGGCTGCCGTCCGCTACGTGCACGCGCGCGCCTTCGAGCGGCTCGCCGCACCCTATCTCGAGCCCGACGAAGTGCTGATGTTCACGAACAAGGTGGCCTCGCCCGAGTACACCGACGATCTCATGTCGGAAAACCTCTGCGGTGCCTGGATCGAGCGAGAGCTGGCTGGTACTGCCGGCTGGCGGCCAGCCGACGACAACGGCCGCACTGCGCGCATCACTGCCGTGTTCGTCAATCCGATGTTTGCGCGGCTCGGGATCGGCTCGCGGTTGTTGACCGACGCGGAGGCGCGCGCCGGGCAGGCCGGCTACCGCAGCTTCTCGGCGCGTGCCACGCCCAACGCCGTTGGCTTTTTCGCGTTGCATGGCTACGAGGTGTCGTCGCACGGGACGTCGCACCTCGCACCAGATACCGACGTGCCGATCACCTACATGCGCAAGAGCGCCATGGCGTCCGCGCCGCTCGTCCGTTGAAGCACTCATATCAGGCCGCAGCCGGCATCGCCCCGCGCTCGAGTGCCGCCTGCAGGGCCATAACTTCAGCAGGATCCGCCGTGGAAAAGACCGTGCTGCTGCCGTCGCGCAACGCAATCTCCAGGCGATAGAGGCGCGTCGCCCGGCGGCGCAGGATCTCGCCAACGCCCATCAAGCCGATGCCGACGAACACGATGCCGCCGATCAAGAACCGGGTGCGCGCCAGATCCAAGGCGACGGGCAGGATGAAAGCGACGCCCGCGAGCATGAAACCGCTGATCATGGCGAGGTGCCCGTCGATGTTGGGCTCCATGCGGCAGTCCGACGAGACGCCCGCGATGTCGCGCAGCGCATAGGCTCGATGCCCGATCCGCAGCCAGCCGCCCGAGCCATCCGCCGACGACGAACGGATCTCCCAGGCGCGTGGCGCGCGCTCCCCCAGATAGTCCGACATGCAAAGCCCCACCTCTGGCACAACCACTAAAAGATGCCTGCGCGGGATTGGGGGATCGTTAACGCTGCGGCCCGACGCAGCCCCCAGGTGGCCGCGGGCGACCGGCAAGGCCGCTTGTGGCCGCTTCTGGTGGCGCCGTGATCGCGAACTTTCTGAACCTCGAGCCGATCGCGACATTGACAGCCGCCGCCCGCTTCGGCACCGTCACCGACGGATCGCGGGTGTAGTTCAGTGGTAGAACGTCAGCTTCCCAAACGGTGAAATTGGCACGTCCACGCTAGCACATTGCGGACATATGGCCCGTAAATTTCCTCAGTATTTCAAATAATTACGCTACATGCTTGCACATAGGTGCAACTGGCAGCACCCGTTCAATCTGAGCCTTTTCTGAGCCTTTTTAGTGTTCAGTAACTTGGGCCCGTTCAGCTTGCGTTCTCTGCGACAATTTGTCTTTCACCGAAGCTGGTATAATGAGGATGTGTATCAGCAAGGGAGTGATTGTCGATGCTGCTCACGGTGGAGAAGATTTGGTCGAAGGTACAGGAATTTGTGAAGCGGGTTGGAGACCTTGAGGACAACGGCAAGGAGACCGACAAAGAGGTCTCTCACCTCAAAAAGGAACTCGACCTCCTCGCCAAGGGACTCAACCACAGCGAAAAAATCCAGAACCATCAGGGCGCGGCAATCGCAGCGCTTGAGGCGCGCATCAAGAAGCTGGAGAGCGACAAGAAGGGCTTGGCCATTAGCGCAGGCAAGGCCAAGGCGAAGGTCGCTCGGCTTGAGAACCAAGCCAAGCACTAGTCCGGTTCAATCACCACCTACAATGTTGCGGAAAACGCAACATCACGGCTTGTTATCTTTGCCGGAATCCGGCAAGCCAAATGGTGTGGAGCACTACCTTGACATGGTAGGGGTCACTTCGCCCATAGACGTAAAGAAAATTTACGACGGTAGGTGAAAGAAAGGGTCGAGG
>JANOJW010000456.1:0-9463 GCA_031418955.1 Hyphomicrobiales bacterium
CAAGAACTGGTCGATCCACGAGGAGGCGGCGCGCGAGGCCAAGCGCACGCCCGATCGCTCGAAGTGGCGCATCACCACGTTCGCCCACGTCGCCGAAACGCGCGAAAAGGCGCGCGCCGACATGGCCTATGGCCTGAAGAACTTCGCCAAGTATTTCACCGACGTCGCCACATTCCCGATCATTCCTCCAGGCATCGAGGACCCGGTCGAGTACCTGACTTCAAACGGCATCGCCTGCATCGGCACGCCGGACGACTGCGTCCGTCACTTCGAGCGGCTGTGGAAGGGCTCGGACGGCGGTTTCGGTGCGGTGCTGCTGCTCGCCCACAACTGGGCCGACTGGGAGGCGACGAAGCGGAGCTATGAATTGATGGCGCGCTACGTGCACCCGCATTTCCAGCGCGCCTCGAACGGCTTGCGCGTGTGGAGCTACGACGACGCCACGGCAAAGCACGAGTCGGCGGGGGCTGAGTCCAAAGCGGCCGTGCTCGGCGAAATCGAAAAGTACGAAGCTGCCAAGGGCACCAAGCCCGGCGCCAAGGCGTGGTGATGGGCTGCGTCGCGAGCCCCGTAGATACCCGTAGCCCCCGTAGGCTGGGTCAAGCGAAGAGGCTGGGCGATTCTTGCCCAGCCTCGAAGCGCGACCCAGCATCCACGGCACGATCGCAAATTGACATGCGCTTTGCCCGTTAAAGTCCGTTCGTCGTACCATGCTGGGTCGCACTCCACGCTCACGCGTTGCGTTTGACGCCAGCCTACGTTCCACAGGTGCCCTATGACTGACGCATCCAACTCCGTCGCCGACCTTGTCGTGCGCACGCATCACACGGCGTTCTCCTGCCGCGACGAGGTACACAAGCGATTGGTAGCTGCCGGATACGCCCCGCTCAGCCGGCCGATCTCGCTGCGCGGCGGGCGCGCCAACGCGTTCTATTGCCGTGGGCCCGAAAATGCGGTCTTCGAGTTCGTCGAATACCCACACGGGGCGTAGATCAAGCGCCGAACTGGTTGGGGTCGAGCCCCAGCGTCTCCCACGTCGCGCGCATGTGGACGGGGAGCGGCGCTGACACGTCGATCTTGGGCGCGCCCTGGCGCGGGTGCGGAATGATCAATCGCCTCGCATGCAGATGAAGTATCATCTCGACGCCGTCGAGACCGTGGATCTCCATGCCGCCGTACTTGTTGTCGCCGAGGATCGGGTGGCCGATCAGCGCCATGTGCGCGCGCAACTGATGCTGGCGGCCCGTCACGGGTTTGAGCGACAGCCACGCCGCCTTCTGGCCGACGCGCTGGATCATGCTGTAGTGCGTGGTCGCATGCATCGCCGCCTCCTGCTCGCCGGGCTCGGACTTGCGCACGCGGTCGCCGTCGGGGCCAGAGGCTTTGACCAGCGCCGCCTCGACTTTGCCTTGCGGCGGGCGCGGCACGCCTTTCACCAGTGCCCAGTAGGTTTTTGCAGCGCTCCGCGTCTGGAACGTGCGGCCCAGTCTCGCCGCCGCCTCGCGCGTCTTGGCGACGAGCAGCACGCCGGTCGTATCGCGGTCGAGGCGGTGCACGAGGCGCGGCCGGTCGCCGTAGTGGTCCGCCATCCCCGTGAGCAGCCCGTCGATGTGGCGCGTGGTGCCCGAGCCGCCTTGCACCGCGAGGCCGAACGGCTTGTTCAGCACCAGCACATCCTCGTCCTCGAAGATGACCATGCTCTCGATCAGCGCCCGGTCCGACTTGCTCGTCTGGGGGGACTGTGTCGCCGCGCCGCCTTTCGCCTTCGGCTCCTCGCGCACGATTTTGGGCACCCGCACTTGCTGACCCGCCTCCAGCCGCAGGTTCGCCTCCGCGCGTTTGGAATCGACGCGCACTTGTCCCGTGCGCAACAGCTTCTGCAGATGGCCATGCCCGACCGAGGGGAAATGCTGGCGGAACCAGCGGTCGAGGCGCTGGCCTGCATCTCCCGCGGTGACCTCGATGGTCTCGACCTTCGCTGCCGCATCGCTCATCGTGCGAGCCCCATCCGGATGACGCCGACGCCAAGAACGAGCGCCAGGATCGAGAGCACGACAGAGCCGACGACATAGAGCGTGAACGCCCCCATTTCACCCCGCTCGAACAGCTCCACCGCATCGAGCGAGAACGCGGAGAACGTGGTGAAGCCGCCGAGTATGCCGGTGGCGAGAAAGGTGCGAACCGCCTGCGAGTCGCCGAAGTAGGGGACGAGGGCTGCCACCACGCAGCCCATCAGGAACGAGCCCGCGACGTTGACGATCAGCGTCGCCCAAGGGAAGCGACTGGCAAGGCAGAGCGTGCAGGCCAAATTGACCAGGTAGCGGGCGCCCGCGCCGATGGCGCCGCCGAGGCTTGCGAGCAGCAGGAGTTTCATGGGTGAGCGTGTCCGGTGAGGCTGAGCGCTCTATAGCCGTTTGCTGCAGCGCAAGAAAGCGATCCTTCTTGGCGTGGGCCACCCGCGGCGCATAGGATGCGGCCGCCTCATCCCGCAAGGAGCCGCGCCATGGCACGCAAGGCCGTCACCCCGGTTGGTCTCAATCACGTCGTCCTCAATGTCCGCAACCTCGAGGAGTCGCATCGGTTCTGGACCGAGATCATCGGCTTTCGCATGGTCGCCGAGCTGCACGCGACGCCCGCGCGGCCGAACCCGCCGAAGATGCGCTTCTACTCGGGCGTCAAGGATGGCCAGCTGAGCCACCACGATCTGGCGCTGATGGAGGTGCCGGAGCTGCCCGCGCCGCCGCCGGGCGAGCCGCTCACCTGCGCCATTGGCCACATCGCGGTCACCCTGCCCGACCGCGCCGCCTGGCTCGAGCAGTTGGCGTTCATGCAGGAGAAGGGCGTCGCCTTCGACCGCCGCGTCGAGCACGGCATGACCCACAGCGCCTACATCCACGATCCCAACGGCTACGGCATCGAGATCCTCTACGACCTGCCGCGCGACGTGTGGGAGGGCGACATCGACGCCGCCCAGAACTATGCCGTGCGATTGCCGACAGACGGGCCGGCCGCCCTCGAGGACCGCACCGAAGGCATCCCCGTATTCAAGGCGCCGGCGCCGGCCGCGTGAGCGGCAGGGGTCAGACCCTCGGGTCTGCCCCTGCAGCAGGGCCGTGCAATCACCCTCGGCCGATGCGCCGGAGCAAGGGTTCAGACCCAAGGGTCTGACCCCACCGCGTCTGACCCCACCGCGAGCCATCGCGCCCCGACAGCTTCGGGCAGGTCATCGCTTCGGTCATCGCGTGTTTTAACTCCTCGTAGGAGCCGGCCGGCGTATAGCTGCCGCCGGTTTCCGTCGCGAGACAGGAGGCACGCACCTGCGCCGCTGGACCCATGCGCACGCCGATCACGTGCACGGTGATGCCGGGTGAGCGTGTGCGCAAGTCGCGGCCGAGCTGGCAGGGATCGACGCCGCAGTTCTCCTCGCCGTCGGTGACGAGCACGACCAGACCCGATCCGCCGAGCACGTCGGCGGCGTGCTTGACGCCGAGGCCTAGCGGCGTGCCGCCCGCCGGCTTGGTTCGGATCAGTTCGCCGATGATGGCTGCGGCCGCATCCGGCGAGGGCTGCAGCTTCAGCGAGACTTGGCACGGCCCCCCCGGCCCGTAGACGACGAGGCCCGTCCGGCGTGCGTCCGTCACCACCGGCATGATCTCGATCATCGCCTCCCTCGCGATCTCGATGCGGGTGCGACCTTCCATGTCACGCAGGTGCATGGATCCGGAGGCGTCGAACACGATCATCGCGTCGCGCCGGCAGGCATCGGCCTTCTGGGCGGCGGCCGGCCACATTGCCGCGTTGAGGCTCGCGAGCAAGGCCAGCGCGGCACCCGACCACCGGGTAAAGCCGAGGGTCCGTCTAAAGCGGGCTGGACCGAACATGCTATGAGGCCTCCGCAGATACTCGTCCATGCGACGCAACCGTGGCAGATGTAGGACGATCAGGCGTTCGCCTCGGCCGGGCGCGGTTAACGGGAGGGAACCATGCAAGACATCAAGGCGCTGACCTTCGACACCGGCGGCACCATCCTCGACTGGCACAGCGGCCTGAAGCGCCAGTTCGCGGCGGCGGGTCTGCGGCGCGGGGTCGAGCGCGATTGGACGGCGCTGACCAACGATTATCGCCGTCGCGCGCTCGGCGGCATCGTCAATGCGATCGGCCACCGCTACAACTTCGACGACGTGCACCGGGCCGAGCTCGACAAGCTCCTCAAGGAACAGGGCCTCGACGCCTTCACCGCTGACGACCGGGCGGCGATCTTTCGCGCGCTGTATGAGCTCGACGCCTGGCCTGATTTCGTGCCCGGCCTCGACCGGTTGCGCCGCCGCTACCCTTGCATCTCGTTCACGCTGCTTTCGACGGCGCTCGTCATCGCGGTCTCGCGACGCAACGCCATCCTTTGGGACGCGGTGATCTCCTGCGAGATGCTCGGCATCTACAAGGTGCAGCCGCAAGCCTACCAAGGCGCGGCGAAGCTGCTGCAACTGCAGCCAGAGGAAATCCTGATGGTCGCCTGCCACAACTTCGATCTCGATGCCGCGCGCCGCGAAGGCATGAAAACCTGCTTCGTGCGCCGCCCCGCCGAGTGGGGTCCGCCCGGCCCGCCCGACCCGACGCCCAATCCCGCCTGCGATCTCATCGTCGACACCTTCCCCGAACTCGCGGACAAGCTTGACTGCAAGTAGGTCGGGTAGAAGGCCGCTCTGCACTTGCGGACAAGACCCGACGCGTTACGGCACTGGGCTGTCGGGTTTCGAAGTGCAGGCTCGACCCGACCTTGGCCGCGCCTATTATCGTCCCTGAAATCCGTCATTGAGGATCCACTCATGAGCATGCCCCCGCAAGTCATCGGCATTCTGGGCCTCGGGCAGATGGGGGCGGGCGTGGCAGCCGACCTGCGCGGCTCGGGTTTCACGGTCGTCTCTGCGCTCGAAGGGCGCTCGGGCCGGACGCGCGAGCGCGCCGAGCAGGCGGGCGTCAAGGTGCTTGCTAGCCTCGAAGAGGTGATCGCGGCCGCCGACACGTTCCTCTCGATCACGCCCGCCGACCAGGCCGAGCCGCTGGCCGAGGCGGTGGCTGCGCGACTGACGGGCAAGCAACTCCATTACATCGACTGCAATTCGATCACGCCGTCGAAGACGAAGCGCATTGCCGCTCGCATCCAGCAGGCCGGCGGCGTCTACACGGACGGCGGCATCATCGGGCCGGCGCCCGGGGCCAAATCAAAGACGCATCTCTACGTCTCGGGACCACATGCGGGCGTGCTTGCATCGTTCACCAGCGACAAGCTGATCGTCAAGCCGCTCGGCGACAGCCTGAGCCAGGCGACGGAGATGAAGGTTCTGTTCTCGGCTGCCAACAAGGGTGTCATCGCGCTTATCGCCAACGTGATGGCGGCCGCCCGCGGCGTCGGCCTGCAGGACGCGGTGGTGGCCGAGCTCGATGCGCGCGCGCCTGGCGTTCTGAACCCGCTGCGCAACCAGGCGTCCGAGCTTGGCGACAAGGCGCTGCGCTGGGCGGTCGAGATGGAGGATCTGGCGCAAGGCCTCGTCGAGATGGGCAGCGCGGGCGGCTATCATGACGCCGCGCGCGAGGGTTACCGGCAGCTCGACGCGCACTTGAAGACCGCGCCGCCGTCGCCCGACGCGCTCGCCCGCGTGCTCGACGCCTGGAAGAAATGAACGTAGCGTTCCCACGCCCCCGGCGGCTCGTTCCTCGCAGTGGGGGCCGGACGCAACCATAAAAGCGCGTCGCTGGACAACAAACTAAGAGAACTCACAATGCCAAATCAGATCGACTTGAAGGACCGCATGGCGGTCGTCACCGGTGGCGCGCAAGGGATCGGGCGCGCGGCGACCGAGCGCTTCGTTGCGTCGGGGGCAAAGGTCGCGATCTGGGACATGGACATTGCGCTCGCCGAGAAGACGGCAAAGGCGATCGGGTCGGCGGTGGTGGCGGTCAAGGTCGACGTCGGCGACTTGGCCTCGGTTGAGGCCGCGCGCGATGCGACCGTGAAGGCGTTCGGCCGCATCGACATCCTGGTCAACAATGCGGGTGTCGCCGGCGTCAATGCGACGACCTGGGAGACCAGCATCGAGGAGTGGCGGCGCGTCATGCGCATCAACCTCGATGGGCCGTTCATCTGCTGCAAAGCGGTGGTGCCGGGCATGGTGGCGCAGGACTACGGCCGCATCGTCAACATCGCCTCGATCGCGGGCAAGGAGGGCAATCCGAACGCCGCGCACTATTCGGCGTCGAAGGCGGGCGTGATCGCGCTGACGAAGTCGCTGGCGAAGGAGACGGCGGGCAAGAACATCTCGGTGAATGCCATCACGCCGGCCGCGGCAAAGACCGCGATCTTCGATCAGCTCACGCAGGCCCACATCGATTTCATGCTGGCGAAAATCCCGCGCGGGCGCTTCGTCGCGGTCGAAGAGGTGGCCGCCCTGATCGCGTTTGCGGCGTCCGAGGACTGCTCGTTCACGACGGGCCAGGTGCTCGACATCTCCGGCGGCCGCGCGACGTATTGAGGGCGTACTGAAAAGGGGTCAGGCCCTCGGGTCTGTCCCCATGGCAGTGACGGAGTCGGGAGAGTCGGGAGCGGGTACCCCTCGGCGCTGCGCAAGGGGTCAGACTCAAGGGTCTGACCCCACCGGTTTACTCCGCCGCCTGCTGCTTGGGCGGATCGACGACGCGCGTCTTGAAGTTGGCGGGCGCCACGATCTCGAGCACCTCGAAGTCCTCCGAGCACGCGATCTCGCGATGCGGGATGCCGGGGATCTGGTTGATGGCATCTCCCTTCTTGATGGTGCGCTGGCCTTGGCCCGCGTACTCGAACGTCGCCCAGCCGTTCAGCACATAGACGAACTGGAACGTGCAGTCGTGCACGTGCCACTGCTGCACCTGGTCGGCGACCTTCCGGCCGTTGTGGCGGACGAGGTGGGCGACATAGTCGCCCTTGGTAGAGTCCTTGAAGCCCAGATCCCGGTACTCGAAGATTTCGCGCAGGCCCGGCGTCCACTTGGCGTCGGCGGCGATGTTGTGCACGAAATCCCATGTCGTGTCGGTCATGGCGTTGCTCCGGTCGAGTGTGATGCCGCAGACTGCGGCATCTACGCTTCCCTGTCGAGAGGCGTCGGACGCCAATCGGCTCTGTCGGGCCACTCCATATTCGATAGGGCACGACGACGACCGATCGTCATTTCTGGGCGAAGACCTCTCTCGCAACAGCCACGGCACTGACGGCGTTCTGCCATCCGGAGCAAACGGCAAAGTCTGCAATCGCCTCCACGAGTTCGGTTTCCGCTAAGCCATTCTGACGTGCCTGAGCCAGATGCGATCGCGATTGCTCCCGGCGATTCATGGCCATGAGCGCGCTGACCGTGACGAGACTTCGATCGCGCTTCGACAGGCCCCGTCTCTCCCAAACGTCGCCGACTCCCTGACGGCTTTGGTCGCCCTGAGCAATGTCGTGAGCGTGGGGGGAGAGGTTGGACTTTGCGTTTCACGAGCTATGCGACGACACTGGTCGCGCCCTGAATCGCTGCAAGAGCCGTCACTCCGCCTCTCGAGTTTGCGCAGCCTGCTTCGATTGCGCGGCCTGCTTGACCAGCTTTTGGGCCGGCTTGGCTTTGGCTTTGGCTTTCGCCTTGGCCGCGGGCTTTGGCGCATCGTCCGCGCCGAATGAAAACAGCGACGCCATCGGCGCCGACTGGCTCACGCCGGAATAGCTGTTCACCACCCGCACGACCGTGCCGACCGGCACGATCGAGGCCAGATGCACCACGTGCTCGTTGGTCAGGCGGAAGCAGCCCGAGGAGTTCGCGCGGCCCACGGTGCGGTCGTTGTTGGTGCCGTGGATGCGATAGATGGAGGCGCCGAGATAGAGCGCGCGCGCGCCTTGCGGGTTCTTCAAGCCCCCCGACACCGTGATCGGCAGGCCGGGCACGCGCTTGTGCATTTCGGGTGGCGGCGTCCAGTTGGGCCAGGACGCGATGCGGCTGATGCGCTCGGTTCCCGTCCAAGTGAAGCCATCGCGGCCGACCGAGATCGGATAGGCGTAGGCCTGCTTGCCCGGCAGCACGACGTAGAGCGTGCGCCCGCTCGTGTCGACGATGATGGTTCCCGGTGTCTCGGTCTGTGAGAGATAGACGATCGGAGGCTTGGCCGGCACGATGTCCGGCTTGGCGCCGCCATCCATGAATTTCGGATAGATGGTCGGACCTGCCCGGTTGCGGCGCTCGGTGCGGGTGGCCTCCCGCTCGCGCTCCTCGCGCTCGATATCTGTCTGGTAGACCGGCGCATTGCCAGCCCATGCGCTGCTCTGGGCTCGAAGGTTCCCCGCGGTCCATGCCGCGCACACTGCGGCGATCGAGGCGGCGATAGACAACGTCGCAGCAGGTGTCATGGATCCATCGCCCGGTGTTGTGGCGCCGTCGTCGGTTGCTGACCACTAATCGGCTCGATGACGCGGGACAAGACCGAGGCTCTCGTCCAGCCGGACTACGCG
Organism: Hyphomicrobiales bacterium; assembly: GCA_031418955.1. Classification (GTDB taxonomy): domain Bacteria; phylum Pseudomonadota; class Alphaproteobacteria; order Rhizobiales; family Hyphomicrobiaceae. The sequence continues at coordinate 8,510 of JANOJW010000456.1, forward strand.
TCGAAAAGCCGAATGGATGTGCCTAATCGGCATCGCCGGGGCTCAAGCGTCTGTCTCGGACGTTTTCGTACCGCGGGCCTTGTAGAGATCGGTCGGGCTGCCGGTGTCCTGGCCCGCCTTGATGATCCTGCGGCGGATGCCGCGCGCCTCCTCGAACAGCTTGAACAGTTCCTCGCCATCGCCGTAGCGGATCGACCGCTGCAGGTGGATCAGGTCCTCGGTGAAGCGGCCGAGCATCTCGAGTACCGCCTCGCGATTGTTGAGGAACACGTCGCGCCACATGGTCGGGTCGGAGGCGGCGATCCGCGTGAAATCGCGAAATCCTCCGGCGGAGAACTTTATGACTTCGGTGTCGGTCACCTTTTCGAGGTGGGCCGCGGTGTTGACGATGTTGAAGGCGATCAGGTGCGGGATGTGGCTGGTGATGCCGAGTACGAGGTCGTGATGGTCTGCGTCCATGATCTCGACGTTGGAGCCGAGCTGCTGCCAGAAGGTTTTCAGCTTCTCCACGACCGAGGCGTCGCTTCCGACAGGCGGCGTCAAAATGCACCAGCGATTGTCGAACAGCTCCGCGAAGCCCGACTCCGGCCCCGAGTGCTCGGTGCCGGCGATCGGGTGCCCCGGAATGAAATGCACGCCTTGGGGCACATGCGGGGCAACGTCACGCACGATCGCGCCCTTGACCGAGCCGACATCGGTGAGGATCGCGCCGGGCTTCAACGCGCCCTTGATGTCCACAGCGACCGGCCCGCACGCACCGACCGGCACGCACAGGATGACGAGATCGGCGCCCCTGACGGCGGCAGCCGCGGTATCGTGCGCGGTTTCGATCAGGCCGAGCCGCAGCGCGGTGTCGCGCGTGCCTCGGGTCTTGGCGTAGCCGACGATGCGACGCGCGAGGCCGGCGCGCCGCGCGGCGTGACTGATGGATGAGCCGATCAGGCCGATGCCGAT